>JAIENH010000339.1 GCA_019751475.1 Cyclobacteriaceae bacterium | reverse complement strand
TTTTTTTATTACTTCTTCGTTTGTCAAAAGAGCCGCTGCTGCTCCATCGTTGATGCCAGATGAATTGCCGGCTGTCACACTTCCACCTTCTTTAAAAGCCGGCTTTAATGCCGCCAATTTCTCAAGAGAGGTCTCGCGAGGATACTCGTCTTTGCTAAACTCAATCGTGCCTTTTCCATGAGGTACTTGGATAGAAATCAACTCGTCTTTAAACTTATTAGCTTGATGCGCCTGAGTATACTTTTGCTGAGAGGCCAACGCAAATTGGTCTTGTGCCTCGCGACTAATTTTCCATTTATCGGCCACATTCTCGGCTGTCTCGCCCATGCTAAAGGGATGATATAGTTTAGCGAGCACTTTGTTAGTAAATCGCCAGCCAATAGTTGTATCAAAAATTTCTGCTTTGCGCGAAAAAGATTCGTCAGCCTTTGCCATAACAAACGGTGCGCGGCTCATGCTCTCAACACCACCGGCAATAAAAATAGATCCTGTGTCAGTCATGATTCCTTTTGCAGCATCCATAATTGCCTGCAACCCGGAAGCGCAAAGTCGATTGACGGTTACCCCGGCAACAGAAACAGGTAGGCCTGCCAGCAAGGCAGCCATGCGCGCCACGTTGCGATTGTCTTCGCCAGATTGATTGGCAGCCCCTGCGATGACTTCTTCAATCTCTCCGACAGCTATCGATGGATTTCGCTTCAGCAATTCTTTGATGGTGTGTGCCAGCAAATCATCCGGCCGGACAGTAGCCAGTGTGCCACCGTATTTGCCGATGGGTGTACGGAGGATGTCAACAACGTAGGCGGTCTTCATGTGAGGTGCGTTTCAGAACAAATTATAATTCCTACTTTTGAAGCCCAAGTTACTCCAACCCGATTATGTGGCAAAGAAAGCAAACCATATTCCTCGCTATCACCGCCCTGTGCATGGTGGGCATGATTTTTTTTCCGGTGTGGACAGCCGTAGACAACCAGGTGGAAAAGATGCTTTTCCCGTTGCACTACACCATTAAAAGCGGTGACGCCCGCAATACCATTTATTTTCCCTACGCGCTCTGTGCCATGCTTTCCATCGCAGCTGCTACACTGGCTGTGATTGAAATAGGCAAATTTGAAAACCGGCTGCTACAGTTGAAGTTGGGTGCTCTTAATTCATTGCTCATGGCAGGCGCCCTTGGTTGTGCGGTCTATTTTGCTACCCGCCTGATTAAAGGAAATCAACTGGCTGGACAATATGGGTTGGCGCTGTGGCTGCCGGCAGTGGCCATGATAAGCAATATGATTGCCAATCGATTTATCCGCAAGGATGAAAAGCTGGTGCGCGATGCTGACCGGATTCGATAATCAGCTAAACCATCCGAAGACCAGTGTGGTCATCCAATGATAGAGTTGAATGCCCAAGACTACATTGAATGGAAATGTAATTCCTAGTGCTGCTGTTAGCGAATACGTAGGATTGGCTTCTGGCAAGGCAATGCGCATAGCGGCTGGAGCGGCAATGTAAGAAGCGCTTGCTGCCATCGTGGCCAGCACCACCGTGCCACCCATACTTAATCCGGTAATTAATCCCATCACAATTCCTAAAGATGCAGAGAGTATCGGCATGACGATGGAAAAGCCGATAAGAAAGAGCCCCACTTTTTTCAAATCACCAAATCGTTGCGAAGCCACAATGCCCATCTCAAGCATGAAGATGGCGAGGAAGCCTTTAAACAAATCGAAGAAAAAGAAATTGAGTTGTTTGTTTCCGGTGTAGGCGGTGAAACAACCAATGGCAAGACCGCCTGTGAGCAAGAGCACACTTTTGCCAAGAAATATTTCATTCAATAATTTCTTCCAATTCATTTCTTGTTTGAACGCTTGTATCTTGGCCATGGCCACACCAGCCGCAATAGCCGGAGTCTCCAACAGCACCAATAGCACTGTCATAAATTCTTCGTAGCGATGGAGTTGCTCCGGTCGAACTTCCCCACTCGTGAGAGGATGAGATAGGCCAAGATGGTTGTTATAACACCCAGCACCAGCGTGCCCAGGGCAGGCCAAACAAAATTAGACATCGATGTGTTATACAACTCGATACCCCCCTTGATACCAATGGAAAGCAGCAAATAGATACTCAGAGTGTGGTAAAATGATTCTGGCACACGGAGATCGGATTTAGCAATGCCCGCAATGGCACCCAACACGAAAAAGAGCACTACCGGATCAATTATCGAAGCTGACATGCGCTGATTTTTTCACAAACATGTAGATTTAAAACGATTTTAGAAGTCATTCAATAAAAACAAATCATATGGCACAAACAAAACTTGGTGAGAACGTTGTAAATACTTCTGGAAACCTTCCTACCGTTGGCAGCAGCGCCCCTGACTTTACTCTTACTAGTCTTGATCTGAAAGATGTCAAGCTGAAAAACTATGCCGGGAAAAATGTAATCCTCAATATTTTCCCGAGCGTTGACACGGGTGTGTGCGCTACTTCAGTGCGTGAATTCAACAAGCGTGCGGCTTCGCTGAACAATACGGTTGTGCTGTGCATCTCCAAAGACTTACCATTTGCCATGAAGCGCTTTTGCGGAGCGGAGGGAATCGATAAAGTTGTTTCTCTTTCTGATTTTAGAAACAAAGGCTTCTCTACATCCTATGGAGTGGAGATGACTGATGGCGGGCTGGCCGGGTTGTTTGCCCGCGTGGTGATCGTAGTTGGTGCCGATGGAAAAGTAAAGTACACCGAACTGGTGCCTTCCATCGGGCAAGAGCCAAACTACGATGCGGCCTTGAAGGCACTGTAGAATTATTGTTTTAACTGATTTTTCAGGTAAATCAAGTCTTGATTCTGAATCTGCACGAGTTTTTCAATCAATCGACCAAAAGCCTCCAGGCGACCTGGCATCTTTTTATGTAAGGTGCTTGGGTTCTTGGATAGCCCGAAATCTTCAACATTTACTAAACTGTTTTTTGCAGCCTTCAGTATCCAATCTTCAAGACTATTAACCAGTACCAATACCTTATTTCTTGACTTAGAATTTTCATAAACTTTTATTTCATGTGATTCTCGAACTAAGGTGCAATGCGATAGATAAAGCGGATTAGATTGACCAAAATCAAATTCAATTAGGCCTATGGCATTTTGACTACGTAAAAGCTTATTGCAAATCTTAAACTTACCTCCTTCATGATCAAATTGCTTGCGAGTAAATCCCAATTTCAAGATTAATGTCTGTATCTGGGGGAAAATCCCTCGCCTTTAGGCGAAGACTTTAGTTTAATAATTTTGTATGAAGCGAA
>JAIENH010000637.1 GCA_019751475.1 Cyclobacteriaceae bacterium | reverse complement strand
ATTTCCAAAAATCGACATTCAAACAGTAGACAGTTTCGCGGTCGAATGGGTCAGCATAAATTCTGGAATAGTAAAATGCACGTTGACGGAGCTTTCTATCATCATTCGTTTTCTTCCAGGTTGCACCGGCATCATCGCTGCGGTACACGCCACCGTCATTCGCCTCGACAATTGCCCACAACCTTTTGTTATCCGCAGGCGAAACCGTGATTCCGATTTTTCCAATCGGCCCTTCCGGCATGCCCGGATTTTTTGTCAACTCATTCCACGTGTCGCCACCATTTTCTGACTTCCATAATTTACAATCCGGGCCACCGCCCCACATCTTCCACGTTCTGCGATACACTTGCCATGTGCTGGCGTAAATAATTTTTGGATTCGTACGGTCGATAACTAAATCGGCCGCGCCCGCCTTTGGGCTCACATACAAAATCTTTTTCCATGTGTTGCCGCCATCGGTACTGCGAAACACACCGCGTTCTTCGTTATCCCCGTAAGGGTGACCGAGCGCTGCTACATACACAACATCGGGATTGGTTGGATGAACGCGAATGCGCGCAATGGCCTGAGTTTCTTTCAAACCTAAATGCCGCCACGTTTTTCCACCATCCACCGTTTTGTAAACGCCATCGCCTTGCGTGATGCTTCCTCGAAGTTGTGTTTCACCTGCTCCGATGTACACAATGTCGGGGTTGGTTTCTGCCACGGCCACCGCGCCAATCGATGATGAAGAGATTTGTCCGTCCGTTACCGGGAACCATTCTTGCCCACCATCGGTGGTTTTCCACAAGCCGCCACCGGTCGCGCCAAAGTAATATTCATTCGGCCGCCCCGGACTGCCCGAACTGCCGAGCGAACGCCCGCCCCGCGCAGGGCCAATGTTGCGCCACTTGAGTTTGTCGAAGTATTTGGAGTCGATGGTTTGTGCTTGTAGCTCAGCGACAACTGACAGGAATAATACAATGTAAATGATCTTCTTCATAGGCGTAGGTTAGGTGATTTGGGAAAAGTAGCAAAAAGAAGGCGAGTACGGAAAGAGAATTTGACAAGGGGTATTTCAAAAAACTAGGATTTTTTTGCTTCGGATTGGCTTGTGATCTCTCGTATTAAGTTTTCAGTAAAACCTTTAGATTCTACCTTTGTTAAAACCACATGACGTAAATTTGAGAGGAACTTCGCCCAAGGTTATTGAGACAAAATCAAGTTACAAAACAGTTATCACGCGATGGAACACAGTGCATTTAAAAAATGGATGACCACCATCTCCTTTCTCACCGAAGATGATTGTATGCTGTTTGCTCCGTTTCTGAAAACAAGACGCTACCCGGCAAAAGAGTACTTTTTACATAAAGGAAAAATCTGTGAAGAAATCGGGTTTATCAACTATGGATGCTTTCGAACTTTTTACGATTCAGAAGAAAAGGAAATCAACGTCCACTTCGCCTTCGAAAATGAATTTGTAGTAGATTATGATAGCTTTTTACACCAAAAACCAAGCAGGTATTTTATCCAGGCATTGGAAGACACCGAGGTTGTAACCTTTAACCTATCGGCCTTACAAAATGCTTATAATCAATCCAAACGATGGGAGCGCTTTGGCCGAATGATGGCAGAATATTCCTATCAATTGACTACTAAGCGGGTGGAAAGTTTCCTGTTTTTAGACGGAGAGCAGCGATACCTTGATCTACTCAAAAACCAACCTCATATTCTTAATCGTGTGCCGCTCTACCATATTGCCTCTTACCTGGGCCTCGAACGGGAAAGTTTAAGCCGTCTCCGAAAAAAGATTGCCGAGGCCTAGCGATTGTAACATTTATCAATTCCTTTTTCATAGCGAGTTTGGACATTTGTGCAACAAATCAACATGTTCGCCAAAAAAATCATCCCCATGAAAAGGTTAATTTCATTCGCAATAGTTGCAATACTAATCACGGTTTATGGTTGTAGCCGTAGCACAGGCCAAACAACGATTCCTTTCAGTCGCTCCCTTGAATTGGAGGACACCTATACCATTATTTGGAATGGCATCAGCAAAGCCTACCGATACGAAGACGGTCAGTGGGTCAGAGCCGAAAACTATGATTACCAATTTGATGTAATTCAAAAAAGATATGAAAACAACTGGAAGTCCATCAAATCGCTTCATCGCATCCACCCTGATTATGATGGCAAAGCAGGTGAGAGAGACCAAACGATGTATTTCGAGCTTACTTATCAATTAGTTGATGGAAAGGTGCAATCAGTGGTTCGTTCTTCTATTGGCGATGGCACCGGTAAAACCGACACTGAATTCCGCGAAGCAGAGTTAACAATGTACGTCCCCAAGCCAAGTAGATTCATGCCTTATAACAAATTCAGAATAACACAGCATTATAATTACGAAGCCGGGACGCTCACAGAGACCGTGGAGTTAATCAAAGAAAAAGATGGGAAGGAAACACCCTTTATGAAGAATGAAGAGACTGCCTTGATTTTTATCAAAAGTAAATTAGAAAAAGCACCGACAACTTTTAAACAATAATTTGGTATCCATTCATGTTGAGTTAGAAGAGCGCTCCAAAGTCGTAGCGCTATGCTGCAAGTGTCTTTAAGGCATTGACCGCCACATCCAGTTCAGTCTTCGTATTGTAGATGTGAGGCGACAACCGGATGCCACCGGTAGCTGCTGCCGCAATGCCATGATTGGCATAGAGTTTTTGAAAGACATCTCTTGGTTCCTTGCCGGGCAAATTAACAATCACAATGCCCGCACTGAAGTCAGGCGATAACGGAGTAACAAACGTAAGCGTGGGAATATGCTGTCGCAGCTGGTCTTTCAGATAAACACTCAATTCCATCACACGCTCTTCAATTTTCTTTTTTCCAATGCTAATATGAAAATCAAGAATAGCAGGAAGCGCTGCCGGTGATGTCTCATTGCGTTGCCCCAACACACAGATTTTCTCATCTACGGTGTGGGCACCGTCTTTCCAGCCACCTCCAACAATGTTAGGCCATAGTCGATCGATGTGCTCTTCTCGCACGTATAAGATCCCATTTTCTAAAGACCCCATCAGCCACTTATGGGTGCTCGCGGTAAAGAAATCACAACCCATAATAGTGAGATCAAGTTCCAGCGATCCGAGTGACTGCGCTCCGTCCACTAATGTCAGCACTCCTTTTGAGCGGGCAAGGGCGCAAAGATCTTTGGCAGGAAGCGCCATGCCAGAAGTATTGGATATGTGTGAAAATGCCAGCACCCTTGCCTTGGGCGTAATCGCATTCGCGAAAGCGGAGATAATT
>JAIENH010000203.1 GCA_019751475.1 Cyclobacteriaceae bacterium | reverse complement strand
AAAATAGAAATCAAAAGATTGAAAAAAGCGTTTCCAATACAAAACCACCACTGATAAAATGGCACCCAACTGGATCGCTACGGTGAATGTTTTGACAAATTCATTAGAGGCAATACCCATGAAGGTAGATCCAATGATCATGTGACCGGTGGATGAAATGGGCAGAAACTCTGTGATGCCCTCAATGAGGGCAAGTAGAATGGCCTGGAGGACCGACATTGTTACTAGCGGTCGGAGGGGCGATGAAGAATGGCGAAGATCTCCACGATAAATCCGGCCATAACGATAATTGGGCCTACTGTGAGACCGAGCACACCAAAGCCATGCTGCTCTTTGTCAAGAGTCATGATGATGAAGCCAACGGTGAGCACCACGAGGCCAATCACCATAAGTTGGTAGTTCTTCTTTCCGAAAGGTAGTTTGCTCATGTCAGTATAGTTCGTCTAGCGACAGCTTCAGGTATTTTTGAACGGCACGCCAGGTGCTGATAACGGCCACAAAAATACCCAATGCCAGCAGACTGGCAAGCAGTATTAAGATGCGTTCCTGGTTTTGCACAAGTTGCAATTCTTCAATTTTTCGATGACCAAATTGGATAAGGCCCCATAATAAACCCGATGCAATTACACCGGCAATAGCACCATGCATAAGCGCGCGCCACAAGAACGGCCCCTGTATGAAACTGCGGGTAGCACCCACCAGTTGCATACTGCGAATCAGGAAGCGCTGAGAGAAGAGTGCCAGTCGTAACGTGTTATTGATGAGGAGCACAACCACTACCAGCAGGAGTGAAGCCAGGCCGAGTAACACCAATCCTATTTTAGCAATGTTTTTATTGATGGATTCCACGAGGCTCTCCACGTAGTACACCTGGAAGACACCATTGATCTTTTCGACTTTGGCTTTGATTTCGTTTAGTGCCTTCTTGTCGTGGAAGGCTGGGTCGATGGTGACAAGGTAAGCATCGCGCAGTGGATTTTCACCTAGGAACTTCTGAAAATCTTCACCCGTGTCTTTGATAAATTGTTTGGCTGCTTCTTCTTTTGATACAAACAGAAGAGGGTTCTTAGATTGGTCTTTCAAAATAAAATTCGCGGAAGCGAGCTGCTTTTCAATTGCCTTCACATCTTTCTCCTCTAACTGATTTTTGAGATATACCTGGATGCGTACGTTTTCTTTCACTAACCGAGCGAGCTCACCGGAATAGATCACCAATACACCAAAAACGCCCACTGAGAATAAGGCCAGGGTAATGCTCAACACCACACTCACGAAAGGGTAGCTGCCGAGCTTTTTCTGCTTGATTTTGTATTCACCTGCCATCCGGGCAAAGATAGCATGTGTTTCCTTAATCGCTAGGATAAAGGAATGCCTACTGGGCTAATTACCGGCCCCGGTATTCCTTCAGTTTGCGGAGCAATTGCCCATCGCGGATGGGGGCCAGTTTGGTGATGACCGACTGTTGCTCATCTAACAAGTAGTAGTTCTCTTTATAGAACAAGAACACTGCATGGCCGTCACCGTGAATTTCGAGAATCTCATAAAGGCTCTTGTCAAACGATCCGAACAGGTTCAATTTTCCTTCTGCGAATTGATAATGGAAATTGTACTTCTTATCAGATGAATCGATCAGTACTTCCATTTTGGAATTCGAAATCTCTTCACGCGCTGATGTGACTGCTTCAGTGGGTTCTTTAGTTTCCTCAAATTCAGCCGATGGATCTACTACTTGTATGTCGGGCT
Source organism: Cyclobacteriaceae bacterium (assembly GCA_019751475.1). Lineage (GTDB taxonomy): Bacteria > Bacteroidota > Bacteroidia > Cytophagales > Cyclobacteriaceae > ELB16-189. The sequence continues at coordinate 1,541 of JAIENH010000203.1, read as the reverse complement.
TGTTGGCTGTGGTTACCGGTTTGGTGATTTCCTTTTTGTCTGACTTCGGTTTCTCAGATGCTACCACGGTTGTAGTTTCCTCTTTTTTCTCTTCAGTTGTAGGGGCCGTAGTTTCAGGGGTATTGTTAGAAGGCTGCACTACTTCCTCTTGTGGAGTAGTAGCAGGCTCGGATTGTTCGTTGGTTTGAAAATAGAAATACAGGCTTGTTGCAATCACTCCTACAGAAATGACAGCAGCTATTTTTCCGCCACTCCAGCCGTTGCCGCTTACAGGCACATTCTTCAACATGTTTTTCAACTCCATGACACGTGCCTGGCGCACGGCCTCTATAATTTCCTTTTGAACCTGTAGCTCTTGCTGAAGGGCAGGGTCGCCTGCCAACTGCTGTTCAAAGGCGGCCTTGTCGGCCTCCGGCAGTCGATTGCTAAGATAGTCGTCTATTATATCAAGATTTGTCATGGTCTTAATCTAAAAAGTCACGCTCGGAATACTGGGCTTTAACCAGTTCATCAAGCTTTTGTTTACACTTATATTTTTTTGTCTTGGCGGTGTCGGTGTTGGCGAAGCCCAATTTATCGGCTATGTCCTGCATCGACATCTCGTCAAAGTAATAATACATCAACACCTTGCGGCAGGTATCGCCCAGTTGATCGAGACACTTGGCGATGATCTTTTCCCGCTCGGGGCTGTCAAAATCCATGCTCTCAGCCGAGTCTTTTTCCTCGTTGGAGAGCCTCTTTTTGCGATCCAGCTCTTTTCTCCACAGGTTTTGGCACACACTGTAGATGTAGGTACTCATTTTGGAGGTAAGCACCAGGTTGCCTGACCGGGCCTTTTGCCAGAATACTACCAGGGCGTCCTGGTATACATCCCGGGCCTCTTCTTCGGTGCCGCTGTTGGTCACCACCAGCTTGGTCATCATCCTATAATACTTCTTATAGATGACTTCCAGGGCCTTTTCGTCCCCTCTTTTTATCCTGTCAAAGAGTTCGGTTTCGCTTACTTCCAGACCGGTTTTAAATACGCGGAGTGCCACTGTTGGTAACCTGGGTTTAGGTTTAGGAGGTTGATAAAGGAGTTAAAGCTCGACTATTTTCCGTTAACTGGTCAATCGGCCCTTCGCCATGTCTGAGTACGGTAAAAGGGCCCCCAGTAACCACGCACCTTCAGATCTTTTCCATCTATCCAGATCCTGGAGCGGTACACTTTGCCGTTTTCGGGATCCAATATATCGCCACCGGAGTATTCCTTGCCATCTTTCTTTAGTCCACGGATGATTTCCATGCCAATGACCTTCTTATTATGGCGGTCGTCTTCCTGGGAGCACAGGTTGCAGACAGGGTCGGGGTCTTCTGCTGGCCGGGGAAAGAGCTTGATGATCTTGCCATATAGTTTGCCACCGCTTTCGCTGATCTCGATGATAGAGCGGACGTCACCCTGGCTGTCATCTACGGTCTTCCATTTGCCTGTTACCGGCACTTGTGCATAACCAACGGATATTGCGAGGAATAGAATCAAAAACGCTTTCAATTTCATCTGT
>JAIENH010000010.1 GCA_019751475.1 Cyclobacteriaceae bacterium | reverse complement strand
CCATCAAGTCAGCCTGGAATAAATTAGATGAGTTAAAATCCCCGCATCAACTCTCCTTTAATTTTGCGTAAGTCCAGCTGTATAAAAAGAAATCAGATTTGTTTTATGTAGACCAACCCGAATTTGACTTGCACGTGAACCCGGTGCTCTATGCCGGTGTGGGCAAAGACTCGCGATTGGGTGACCCGATCTTTATTAATACACGGGGTGCGGAGATCAGGGGCATGATTGATCGCAAGATTGGCTTCTATACGTACCTTGGTGAAAACCAGGCCCGGCTGCCAGCTTATGCAACGGACTATAGTAATCTCTATGGTTACTACGTTGTGCCGCACCAGGGATTTTGGAAAGACTATAGAAAAACAGGCGTTGATTTTTTTGAAGCGCGTGCTTACATCGATTTCAATTTATCAAAACGCATCTGGTTTCAGTTTGGTCACGATCGCACCTTCATTGGCAATGGATTTCGGTCGCTTATATTTTCTGATTTCGCACCACCCAGTCAATACCTGCGGGCGAATGCAAAAGTGTGGAAGTTGAATTACCTTTTTCAACTAAACCGTGTTACGGCTGAGGCATACGGTTCTGCGGGTGGATCCAGCAGCAACAGGCGCTACCCCGATAAATATGTGGCGTTTCATCACCTTAGTGTAAATCTTGGCAAGAAGTTCAACATCGGTCTGTTTGAATCAATTGTGTTCTCTCCCCGCGACTCCATCAATGGGGGCGCTTTTGAGTTAAACTATCTCAACCCGGTTATTTTCTACCGGGCCATCGAGCAACAAAACGGAAGTGCTGATAATGCGATACTCGGTTTTGACTGGAAGTGGATTGCGTGCAAGCAGTTGTCATTCTATGGGCAGTTTGTGCTCGATGAGTTTGTGCTTAAAAATATTACGGCAGGCACGGGCTGGTGGGCCAACAAGTTTGCTGTTCAGGCCGGAATGAAGTACATCGATGTGGCCGGTATCAGTAACCTTGATTTACAAGTAGAAGCCAACTTTGTGAGGCCATACACGTATTCTCATGCCAGTAACTTCACCAGCTATACTAATTTCTTTCAGCCGATGGCTCATCCACTGGGAGCAAATTTTTACGAGCTGGCAGCCATCGTGCGTTACCAGCCGATGCCGAGGCTTACATTCAATCTTACTTCGTTTTATGTAAAGACCGGTCGTGATAATGTGACACAGGCATTTTTGCCCGGAAGTGTATTCGTGAACTACGGTGGTGATCCAAATAAAAGCTATAACACGCGGCTTCTGGAGTTCATCAATTAATTTGCACAGGGTATCGTCAAGACCATTACGTCTGTGGATTTTACAGCCTCGTACATGCTAAAGCACAATCTGTTCGTTGATGTCAAGCAACTCTTCCGCAACAGCGTGAGTACCGATCCGTTCTTTAACAATAATACTACCTTAACTTCCGTAGCTTTGCGCCTGAACATTGCACCCCGCGCCTACGATTTTTAAAATCGAATGAATATCTTCCTCCGAGTTCTTACGTACGCCAATCGTCTCAGTGTCCGCCTGCCGCTGTTCTTTTTTTATTCCATTCTCGGCATCATCTTCGGAGCATTTAATATTGTGTTGGTAGTACCCATGCTCAGCGTGCTCTTTAAAAAAGGACCTGAGACGGTCGTTGTGCCTCCTATTCCTGATTTCAATTTTTCTACTGACTACATCACCGAGCTCTTCAATCATTACTACCTGCTGGTCATTCATGACTACGGAAAGTTAAATGCATTGCTTTTTGTCTGCGGTCTCATCATGGTGTGCGTCATTCTTGCCAACTTGTTTCGCTACCTCGAGCGGGTGATTGCTACGAAAATCCGGGTAGACATGGTGAAGAACATCCGCATGGATATTTTTAGGAAGACAACGTTGTTGCACATCGGCTACTTTAATAATGAACGCAAAGGCGACCTGATTTCGCGATTTACAAACGATGTGTATGAAGTTGAGAACTCAGTGATGAACAGCCTCAAGGCGGTGCTGAAGGAACCACTGACCATTTTGGTTTATTTCTTCGTGCTGTTTACGTTTTCTCCTCAGCTTACACTTTTCACATTGTTAGTATTGCCGGTGACAGGGGGCGTGTTGGCAGAAATTATCAGGCGACTAAAAAAACAAGCCGTGGCCAGCCAGGAATCGTTGGGTCGCATTGTCAATATTCTGGATGAGACCTTTAGTGGCATGCGCGTGATTAAGGCATTTAATGCGCGCAGATTTGTGCTGGATAAAATGGAGGAGGAGAGCGCCTTCTATCGCAAAATGAACAAATCCATTTCGTATAAAAATGAATTGGCCTCGCCCGTATCTGAGATACTTGGAGTACTGATCATTGCCGGCATCATCTATTTCGGAGGCAACCTTGTGTTGAGCGATGAGTCAACGCTGGAGCCAGAAGTCTTCCTGGGTTTTCTCGCAGTTTTTTCCATGATCATTCAGCCCGCCAAGAATTTCTCAAACGGTATCACCTCGCTGCAAAAGGGTACAGCATCCGCCAAGCGCATTTTTGATGTAATTGATTTGATGCCCGCTATCTCCAACCATCCGGGAGCCACTCAGTTGATGTCATTTGAAAAGTCAATTGAATTTAAAAATGTTTCCTTCTCGTATGACACCGAGCCGGTGTTGAAGAATATCAGCTTCACAATTGAAAAGGGAAAGACGGTTGCGCTCGTGGGGCCATCGGGTGGGGGCAAGTCCACACTGGCAGACCTGGTGCCACGGTTTTATGATCCGGGTGCAGGTGAAGTATTGATTGATGGCAAGGCGCTTACGGAATATGATCTGGATTCCCTTCGCAAACACATGGGTGTGGTTACGCAAGAGTCCATCCTGTTTAACGATACGATTTTTAATAACATCGCTTTTGGAATGCCGGGAGTGAGTGAAGAAGCTGTGATCACGGCAGCCAAGATTGCCAATGCACACGATTTTATTCTACAGACGGAAAAGGGTTATCAGACATTGATTGGTGAGCGCGGCTCAAAACTTTCGGGAGGCCAGCGGCAGCGCATCAGTATTGCGCGAGCAGTATTGAAGAATCCACCCATTCTTATTTTGGATGAGGCAACCTCCGCGTTGGATTCCGAGTCTGAGAAGTTGGTACAAGAGGCTTTGTTTAATTTGATGAAAAATCGAACGTCACTGGTTATTGCGCATCGGCTCAGTACCATTCAGCATGCTGATGAAATAATCGTGATACAGGATGGCACTATTGCCGAGCGAGGCACGCACACCCATCTACTCCAGCAAAGGGGACTTTATTGGCG
>JAIENH010000577.1 GCA_019751475.1 Cyclobacteriaceae bacterium | reverse complement strand
GGGGTAAGGAATAAGCTGCTACTTCACGCTCGTATTGCGCGGCAGCGGAAAGCACGCGGTAGCGATTGATCGTTACCTGGAATTGCGCCTGTGTCATTTGATTGCGTGCATCGATGGCTTCGATGAACGTATTCACGCCTTCGCGGTATCCTTTGTCGATCAGTTTTTGATAGCTCTGCGCGGCCTCTTGCTGCTTTTGTGCCGATTGATAGTTCTGATAAGCCGTGAACAAGTTATTACGGGCCGCTTGCGCACTGAGGTTGATTTGCTGTTGATTTCCGGAATAGCCCAGCTCCGAAGACTTAACATCCAACTGTGTCATCTTGATCTTGTTGCGATTGCGCATGCCTGCGAATACAGGGATATCCAACTGCAGACCCCACAGGTAATAGCGTGCCTGTGGATTCACTTTCAAGTTTTCTGCTTGCATGCCAAGATCGAGAAAGCCATTGAGCTTCGGTGCCCAGAAAAGTTTGTTCATCCTCATCAGGTTGGTATTAAGCTCGATGCTCTCGCGGATCAGCTTTAGCTCCTCGCGATTTTCTGTAGAAAGTGAATCGCTGCTGGTGAGATTGGCCCTCGCAAATTCTGATTCAATGTCTGAATCAATCGTAAGGGGTGTATTGCGATCGCGGTTTAACAAAAAGTTGAAATAGAGTTGCGCATTTTCTACCTGTCTTTCTGCATCTGCCTTCTGGGCGCGGATGTTTTCTATTTCACTTTGTGAACGCAACACGTAGGCAGGCAAGCCTTTTCCGTTGGCCAGCAGTGACTCATTCACGCGCTTGCCTTCTTCACCTCTCGTCAATGCGCTTTCATAAATCTTTACCGCTTCGTTGGCACTTAGGTAGTTGAAGTAGGCCACCTTTATATTTTTAATCAGTTCGCGTTTATAGATGTCCACCTCAAACTCCTGCATCACTATTTGCTGTTGTGAAATCTTGCGGCTGTAGATCAAATCAGTGTTGATGATCGGCAGGGTGGTGTGGACTTTGGCATCGTAAAAATTGTAGGGAAAGAAATTCTGGTTTACGTTTTCAATCTGCGGAAACCGGTCGCTGCCCGTCAGCTGATTGAGTGTGCCATACACAGGATTGAGTAGGTCGCCTACAGGGAAGGAGATGTTACGACCACCTTTACCGCTGGTGTAGTTGCCTTGCAGGCCCACAGCCGGACTGAAGTAGCTATTGGCAATCTGAAGCGACAGCATGGCTTTCTCCAGACCGATTGTTCGTTGCTTCAACACGATGTTGTTTTCAAGGCCCTCGCGGATGTAGCCATCCAAAGCGGACTGCCCCCAAAGAGGTGCTGCGGCCATTAGTAAGGCCGCGAAAAGGAATTTACTAAATGCTGTTTTCATTGTTAACAGTGTTTATTGAATTGACAAATTTTTTTATTTAAGTCGTTCCATCATGGAAATAAAGGTTTGAAGCGTGAAGGCTGTCACCGCGTTAATGTCGGGGAGTTGGGTCTTTACCTGGCGCACCTGATCGAGGTGGCCGCTGGTGCGAAGCGTGCAGAGGCCATGCATGGTTGACCAAAGCATAAACGAAAATCCCATCGCATCCATGCCTTTAAAATATCCTTTATCCATGCACTCAATCACCGTGTTATGCAAAAATCGAAACGCGTCTTCGCCTTCGTTCCACTCCTTGGCGTGGTCAAGTTCAAATACCTCCATGGGTTCGCTCATTACGAACATAAGATTGTAAAAATCGGGGTTTTCATTAGCAAAATTGATATAAACGTGCCCCATGGCCTTCAACCGTTCAAACGGATCAGCCACAGAAGCAAGGACCTTAAAGTAGTTTACCAGCAGCTTAAATCCTTCCAGGTGTAGGGCGTAAAAGATCTCTGCCTTGTCTTTGTAATGAAGGTAAATCGTAGCCGGGCTGTACTCAATTTTCTCGGCTATGCTGCGCATCGAAGTAGCCTCATAGCCTTTCTCCAAAAACAATTCTTTGGCGGCTTTGAGGATAATATCCTTCAATTCTTCCTTGTGGCGCTGCTTGCGATCGTTGATTCCCATAACAGTGAATGAATACGCAAGATTACTGAACAGTGTTTAGTAAATGCAACAATTTTTTAAAGATTTTTATAAAAGGCCGTTTTTTCAGCGCCAAAGGCCATTCTGGATGTTTATTCATGTGTTTAATAATTTTTTGTTCAATGTCACATGGAATCTCCAGGCCTATTATCATTTCTTTGGGTGAACGCAGTGCATGGAGATTTCATCTATTTTTAAGTCATGACATATGACTACATCATTGTTGGGGCCGGATCGGCCGGGTGTGTGTTGGCGCATCGATTGACGGAAGATCCCGGCAAAACAGTATTGCTCATTGAGGCGGGTGGCAAAGACTCAAACCCGCTCATCCATCTGCCCGGAGGTTATATGAAATTGCACCACAGTGCCGTGGACTGGGGTTGCTACTACACGGAGCCGCAGCTACACCTCAACAATCGAAAGCTGTATCATCCGCGCGGAAAAGTACTGGGTGGTTCCAGTTCAACTAATGCGATGGTCTACATACGCGGGCAGCACGAAGACTATGATCATTGGGTTTCATTAGGGTGCGAAGGTTGGAGCTATCGTGATGTGCTCCCGCACTTTAAAAAATCAGAGAACAACGAACAGTTTCAAAACGAATTTCACGGGACGGGCGGGCTGCTCAATGTGACTCAGACCTACTGGTATCATACAAAAATAGGTGAAGCGTTTATTCAGGCGTGTGCTGAAAAAGGTATTCCACTCAACAACGATGTAAACGGTGCGAGCCAGGAAGGGGCCGGGTGGTTTCAATACACGATGAAAGACGCCAAGCGCATGAGTGCAGCCAAAGCCTTTCTTGTGCCAGCGCTTTCGCGAAGCAATTTGACGGTGATGACACACGCCACGTGCAAACGTATCGTGATTCAACAAGATCGCGCCATGGGAGTGGAGTTTATGACAGGTCGAAGCGCAACGCTTATTGCCCGAGCTAAGCGCGAAGTAATTCTCACAGCCGGTGCTTTTGAGTCGCCTAAGTTGTTGATGCTGTCAGGCATTGGTGCCAAAGAAGAGCTGCAGCAACACGGTATTGATGTCAAAAAAGAGTTGCACGGTGTAGGTAAAAATCTGCAAGACCACCTCTTCTATCCAGTCTCCAGTTTATGCAAGCTGCCCATCAGCAATAATCATTACCTGCCGTGGTATCAGCAGGGCGCCCAGTTGATCAACTTCCTGATAAACAAAACAGGGCCCTTGTCCATTGGGCCGTTGGA
>JAIENH010000278.1 GCA_019751475.1 Cyclobacteriaceae bacterium | reverse complement strand
GCATCAACAACAACCTTGAAATGAAAGTAAAAAGCAAAAAGGACACGGTTGCTAAAAAAGTATCCATACTAAATACTCTCTCCATCAGCAGCGGCTATAACTTGTTGGCCGACTCATTCAAGCTGGCAAATTTTAGTCTTGCCGCAAATACCAATGTTTTAAACGATAAGTTGAACATTAACATAACTGCAAATTTGGACCCTTACAAATATGTTACAATTGTAGGCAACGAAGACCCCGAAGCAAAAGAACGTGAGATCAGAACCAGGCTTTATAGTTGGAACAACTATGTTGCACCGGCAGGATACACCGTAGTGAAAGTAGGCGGGGTACCCGGACGCATTACCAATGCGAACCTCGCCCTTAGTACAAACCTGAACCCCAAAGGGCAGGGAAAAGATAATGTGACCCGTGATAAAATTTCAAAAGCCAATATCTCTGACACCGATAAACAGTTTCTTCTCAACAATCCTGATACCTATGTTGATTTCAATATTCCCTGGAACCTGCGATTAAGTTACAACGTGGATTATTCCCGCCCTCCCGGAAGTACCAAAGCCAATATTACCCAAGCGATGCGCTTCAATGGAGATATTTCGCTCACAGAAAAATGGAAGATTCAATTCAACTCCGGCTACGACTTTCAGCAAAAAGAAATTACGCAGACACTCCTCACACTGGCGCGCGACTTACACTGTTGGCAACTCAACTTAAGTTGGACACCCTTTGGGAAATTTCAATCGTATAACTTCTTTATCGGCATCAAATCATCGATGCTGAAAGACCTGAAGCTGAACCGGACGAGATCTTTCTTCGACAATTAAGAAATCTGCTTCTGCCATCCTTCTATTTCAGGCAGGGTGATGGCTGCTACTTCGAGTTTCATTTTCTTTCGCATACCACCGAGGTCATTCAATAGCTTGGAGGCCTTCGCTTCTTTCAATTGAGCCAATGTAAGGATGTTTAGCTTATGAAAAAGCGGCAGCAACTCTTCTCGCACCCCTACTCGCTTAAACTCTTCGTCTTGATTGGCGACAGGAGTGTGTTTCTCCGGTTTCATTTGCGGGAAGAAAATTACATCCTGAATTGAAGGCGAGTTAGTCATGATCATCGTGAGCCGATCAATGCCAATACCGAGCCCCGCTGTGGGTGGCATGCCATACTCCAATGCTCGCAAGAAATCCTCATCCAAGGTCATCGCTTCCTCATCGCCACGCTTACCCAGTTCAATTTGTTCTTCAAATCGCCTGCGCTGATCAATGGGGTCATTTAGTTCTGAAAAAGCATTACAAATCTCCTTGCGGTTGCAAATTGCTTCGAAGCGCTCCACCAATCCCGGCTTGCTGCGATGCTTCTTCGCCAATGGCGACATCTCAATCGGATAGTCAGTAATAAAAGTAGGCTGAATCAAATGGGGCTCGCATTTTTCACCAAAAATTTGGTCGATCAGCTTTCCTTTTCCCATGGTATCATCCATCGGCACATGCAACTGGCGGCAAGTGTTTCTAAGGTCAGCCTCCTCCATAGCGGATATGTCAACACCCGTAAAGTGTTGAATGGCCTCAAACATGGTAAATCGCTTCCAGGGCCTTTTGAAATTAATGAATTGATCGCCCACCTGTATCTCCGTGGTGCCATGCAGATCGAGTGCAGCCTTTTCTATCATCTCCTCCACCAGGTTCATCATCCATTGATAGTCTTTATAAGCCACATACAATTCCACTTGCGTGAATTCTGGATTATGAAACCGTGACATGCCTTCGTTTCGAAAATCCTTGGAGAACTCATAAACTCCACTAAAGCCACCCACGATGAGGCGTTTGAGATAAAGTTCATTCGCAATACGCAAGTACAAGGTCATGTCTAGCGTGTTGTGATGTGTCTTGAATGGGCGGGCGGCCGCTCCGCCATACAAAGGTTGCAGCACCGGGGTCTCAACTTCCAAGTAGCCCTTGCCGTTCAGGTATTCGCGCATCGAATTCACAAGTTTCGTACGCTTAATAAAAGCATCGCGCACGTGTGGGTTCACCACCAGGTCAACATACCGCATGCGATAGCGATGCTCCGGATCGGTGAAAGCATCGTGGCGATGGACGTTTCCTTGTTCATCGACCGTCTCTTTCACCACCGGAAGAGGTCGCAGCGACTTTGAAAGCACAATCAACTCTTTCGCGTGAATAGAGATTTCACCCGTTTGTGTAGTAAACACAAAGCCCTTTACACCTATGATGTCACCGATGTCGAGTAGCTTTTTGAATACGGTGTTATAAAGAGTTTTGTCTTCACCCGGACTCAGGTCGTCTCTTCTGAAATACACCTGTATTCTTCCCGTCTCGTCCTGCAATTCCGCAAAGGACGCATTGCCCATGATACGCCTGGACATGATACGTCCGGCCAGCGATACATCTTTAAACCCATCAGGCTGCGAAGGAAATTTTTCATGGATTTCTTTTGATGAAGTATTTTGTTCAAAAAGCTGTGGCGGATACGGGTTGATTCCCAGTTTATTGAGCTCGTTCAGGCTTTGCCTCCTGATGATTTCTTGTTCGCTGAGTTGCATATCAATTCAATTGGAGGGCAAAAATAGAGGAATTTAAGAAATGCCTTCATTAGGCATCAGCACCCTGTTGCTTCCGTCTCGCTAATTCTTTACGAATCAATGACAACTCCCGACTGCTTTGCCCGGCTACCGAGGTATTTTCAGAGGCTCTCCTCAGCAAATAAGGCATCACCGATTCCACAGGGCCATACGGCACATACTTGGCTACATTATATCCCGCCTTCGAAAGGTTAAATGAAATATTATCACTCATACCCAAAAGCTGGGCAAACCATACGCGGGTGTCGTTGGGGCGCATTCCATGTTTGTTCATCAACACAGTAAGGTATTGATTGCTGTACTCATTGTGCGAGCCGCACACCAGCGATATGCGTTGCTTGTTGTCAATGCAAAAAGCGAGGGCCTTGTTAAAGGCATCATCGGTTGCTTCCTTTGTGGGATGAATGGGGTTCGCATATCCAAGCAACGAAGCCCGGTCACTCTCCTTCTCCATGTAAGCGCCCCTCACCAGCTTGGCACCCAAAAAATAATTGTGCATCGCAGCTGTATGAAATGCTTCTTTGAGATTATTGAGCATGTCGCCCCGATAGAGTTGGTAGGTGTTAAACACAATGGCTTGCTGCCGATTGTACTTTTGCATCATGGCATAAGCCAGGTCGTCAATCGGCTTTTGTATCCAGGTCTCTTCTGCATCTATCAAT
>JAIENH010000383.1 GCA_019751475.1 Cyclobacteriaceae bacterium | reverse complement strand
TAATGTCTCGCTTCTCGTAAACACTCGTGATGCTGAAGTTTATCGAAAGCCGCCCCGCCTCAATCATACTGTTGTGCTGCGGGTCGGTAATCTTGAGATTAGTTATCTCAAGCCGATCGTACCAAAGCAGGTAAAACCGGTCGAAAGTGATGTCAAATCCCGACACGGCAATGAAGCCGCGCGTCATGCGGTTGATGAGATTCTTTTGAACGGCCGGGATTTGTAAGACGCTAAACCCGACTATAAAAAACACGAGCACAGTGTATAAGCTATAGAAGACAATTCTTCTCAGCCATTGCAAAGCCCGGATTTTAATAACTTGCCATTTCATTTACATCAGTATGCGGCCTGTCATCCTTGCTATTGAGTCTTCGTGTGACGAAACATCCGCCTCCGTGATATGCAACGGCAAGGTACTCAATAATATTATAGCCCGACAGAGCGAACACCACAAATACGGGGGCGTGGTGCCTGAATTGGCCTCGCGTGCACACCAGCGAAAAATTGTGACGGTGGTGGAAGAGGCATTAGCGTCTGCTAGCATTCAAAAAGATCAACTCGATGCTGTGGCATTTACCCGCGGCCCGGGTCTGATGGGTGCGTTACTAGTGGGTGCGTCCTTCGCGAAAGGTCTTGCGTGGTCGCTTGGCATACCGCTCATCGATGTAGACCACATGCAGGCGCACATCCTTGCTCATTTTATTGAAGAACCAAAGCCAGTGTTTCCATTTCTTTGTCTTACTGTAAGTGGAGGTCACACGCAACTCGTGGTGGTGAAGGCGCCCTTTGACATGACGATCATTGGTGAGACGCAAGACGATGCCGTGGGTGAAGCGTTTGATAAAGCCGCAAAAATTTTAGGGCTGCCATATCCGGGTGGGCCGCTCATTGATAAACATGCTACCTTGGGAAATGCAAACAGATTTAAGTTTCCGAAGACAGATATGCCGGGATTGGATTTTTCCTTCAGCGGCATTAAGACAGCATTCATGTATTTTATCCGCGATGAAAAACTCAAAGACCCATTGTTTGTAGAAAAAAACCTGAATGACATTTGTGCCAGCCTTCAACAGGCGCTCATCAACATGCTGATGGATCGATTGGAGCAGGCCAGCCGACAAACTGGTATCAAGATGATTGCCATAGCAGGAGGCGTTTCTGCTAACAGTGGCCTGCGTTCAACACTTGCTGCGCGTGGTGTTGCGCTGGGTTGGCAAACCTTTATCCCGGCATTTCAATATTGTACGGACAATGCTGCTATGATTGCTATGGCAGCGCACTTTAAATTTTTGGAGAACCAGTTTGCTGACTTAACAATTGCCCCGATACCCAATCTTCACTCCATGAGCGAGGCCTGACACGTATGAAGAATATTTTTAAAACTGGCGACACTAAAACGTTTCATCGCACCGTGCAGAAGGAAGATCAGGCTATTTTTCACGGGGAGTTGCTGCATGCCGTGTGCTCAACGTTTGCGCTTGCGCGCGATTTTGAGTGGTCGTCACGGTTGTTCTTTTTAGAGATGAAAGAAGAAGACGAAGAAGGTGTGGGCACCTTTCTGCAAATTGATCATAAATCACCTGCCTTTGTGGGCGAAGAAATACACTTCACAGCTACCGTAGAAGAAATTCGTGGAATGGAGTTGATATGCAGTATCCAGGCATTGGTGAATAATCGTTTAATTGCCACCGGAAAGACCGGGCAAAAGATGTTGAAGAAGGAAAGGTTGGCCCGCATTTTTACTAAACCTGGGACTGATGGCTGAAGCACGATTTTCAAATACGGTAAACATTCGCAATAAGCAAGCTTCGTTTCAATATGAATTGCTTGATAAATATGTGACAGGACTTGTGTTAAAAGGCACGGAGATCAAGTCCATTCGGGAAGGTCATGTCAACCTACAGGACGGTTTTGTTTATTTCACCAATGATGAAGCTTTTGTAAAAGGCATCAACATCACCCCATTCTCGCAGGGCACACACTATAATCATGAAGCGGCCCGCGATCGTAAACTGCTCTTGAAGAAAACGGAAATAAAAAAACTGAAAGCCCGTGTGGAAGAGAAAGGTCTTACCATCGTACCACTTCGCTTGTTCATCAATGATAGGGGTTACGCTAAACTTGAAATTGCCGTTGGGCGAGGGAAGAAGCTGCACGACAAGCGGCAAAGCATTAAAGAAAAGGAAGTGAAACGAGAATTGGCCCGAGCCAGATTTTAATACTGTAGCATGACGCCTGTTGATTATGGAGTTTGCCGGTTAGCCGTGGTGCCTGTGCGGACAGAACCTCAGGACGCCAGTGCGCAGACCACCCAATTGCTCTTTGGTGATCATTACAGCGTGCTTGCGGTATCACCTGATAAAAGATGGGCACACATTCACATCCATGCCGATGAAAGTGAAGGTTGGATAGACATCCGGCAGCACCACACGATATCAAAAGAGTATTTCGACCAGATCAATCAGACAGAGTATAAGATCACGCTTGACGTGGCCTCGCCTGTGCTTTATAAGAAGAGCCCTCTCACCATTGTCATGGGAAGTATCGTTCCGATTTCAAGTTCGGAGCTTTTTAAAATTGAAGAGCAGTTTGCTTTTAATGGCGAGTCGAAAGCGCTGGGCCAAAAGCGCGACTCGGATTTTTTATTGAGTGTGGCTAAGAAATATCTTTCATCCCCTCAGCAGGCGGGTGGCAAAAGCCCGTTTGGCATTGATGCTGCCGGCCTCACACAAATGACATTCAAAATGGCCGGGTATTCACTCCATCGTCAGATCAGGCAGCAAGTTGCGCAGGGCAAGCGAGTAGAAACCATGTCGGATGCAAAGCCAGGTGACCTGGCATTTTTTTCTGAGAAGCGCAAAGAGGTAAGCCATGTGGGCATTTTGATGGGAGACGATAAAATCATTCACGTAGCCGGTCATGTGCGCGTGGATTCGTCCACCGAAGAAGGAATCCTCAACACGGAGACTAAAATCTTTACCCATTTCCTTCACTCCATTCGAAGAGTGATCGTGTAGTCGTAAATTTTCTTAAGGCTCGCAGGGTCATCGAGTTATGATGAAATGCCCAAGCCAGTTGGCCGCATAACAAATTGACGCGATTATGAGGGATTTAAAAGATTTATGCTCTGTTGCGCGATACATAGTGATATGTCTTTTTCAGTTTGTAGACGCGCAATCATTGTGCTGGTAAGTATCCCCGGCCTTAAGGCCGGGGATACTTTAGTCCGCCCTTCAAATCGCACGAGCAGTCGTATGATT
>JAIENH010000495.1 GCA_019751475.1 Cyclobacteriaceae bacterium | reverse complement strand
CGGTGTTGCGCTTTCACTATAAGTGGAGTGACTACGAAATCAAACAAGCGAAGCACATGCAGGACACCTTCCAGGAAATCATCCACAAAATGGGTGGCGATATCACCTGGGGTGTAAAAGGCAAAGACCAGGACTATGGACTGGAAGCACCCGGAAGGATTATCCACGAAGTGGGTACCGTGCGCATGGGCAATGACCCTAAGAAGTCAGCACTCAACCAATTCAATCAATCGCACGAGTGCAAAAATCTCTTTGTAGTTGATGGCGGGCCGTTCGTATCGCAAGCTGACAAAAACCCCACCTGGACCATCATGGCGCTTTCCATGCGAGCCAGTGAATACATTATTGATGAATTGAAGAAACAAAATATTTAAAAGATATGAGATATGGGTATTGAGAAATGAGAAACCAAATACAAATGTTGTTTCTTGATTCATCTCAAATCTCGCATCTCACTACTCAATACTAATTTATGGACAGAAGAAAATACCTTAAAACCCTTGCTGTAGGTACGCTCTCTACGGGGGTACTTATTGAATCGTGCTCTCCGGCAGAAAAAGAGACGAAGCAGCCGGAAGACATGAGCAAACTGGAAGGCGGCCCTGCCCGGTTACCGGAAGAGATTGCTCACTTCAAAAAAATCTCTGCGGAAAAATTTTTTGACGACCACGAGATGAAGACCATCACCATCCTGGTGGATATCATCATTCCACGGGATGATACCTCTGGCAGCGCTACCGATGCTAAAGTTCCTGAATTCATTGAGTTCATTGTGAAAGACATGCCGCATCATCAATTACCCATGCGCGGTGGTTTGAAATGGCTCGATCTCCAATGCCTGAAGCGATTTGAGAAGCCTTTTACCGATTGCTCCAATGCGCAGCAAATGGAGATGGTGGATGAAATTGCGTGGCCCGAAAAAGCAAGGCCTGAGATGCAACAAGGTGTTGCCTTCTTCAATCTTCTACGGGACTTGACAGCGACCGGGTTCTTTACAAGTGAAATCGGAGTAAAAGACCTTGGCTATGCTGGTAATCGGCCCAACCAGTGGGATGGCGTGCCGCAAGATGTACTTGATCAATATCAAGTCAAGTATGACAGCCGGACGCTGGAAATTAGTGTGAAGTATGATTCGTAAATCGAAATAAATTTTGAAACCTCAACTATGGAAAATCAAACTCAAAACAGAAGAGCGTTCTTAAAAACACTTGGCCTTGCATCTGCAGCCATTACCATTCTCCCCCGTCATGTGTTGGGAGGCAAAGGGTTCATTGCGCCCAGCGACACCGTGTACATTGCCGGCATTGGCGTGGGCGGCAAGGGCACCAGTGACCTTACGGGATTTGCCAAAAATCCGGCAGCCAAAGTGGTCTTTCTCTGCGATGTAGACGACCGTATGGCGAAAGACTCCAAGAAGAATTTTCCAGAGGCCAAATACTACAAAGACTTCCGTGTGATGTTGGACAAAGAAGCAAAAGGCATTGATGCCGTTTCTGTCTCCACACCTGACCACACTCACGCAGTAGCTGCCATGGCCGCTATGCAGCGTGGCAAGCACGTGTATGTGCAAAAGCCCCTCACCCACGACATTTATGAAGCGCGTATGCTAACGGAGGCTGCCCAAAAGTATCGTGTAGTGACACAGATGGGCAACCAGTTTGCATCGCATGATGATGTGCGTAAGATGAAAGAAATGGTAGATGCGGGCCTGATTGGTGATGTGACAAAAGCCGTAGCCTGGACTAACCGGCCCGTGTGGCCTCAAGGTGTAGCAGCACCTTCCGGCAAACAGGAAATACCCAAAGAACTTGACTGGGATCTGTGGCTTGGCCCAAACAAGATGAGAGATTACAACAGCGCTTTCGTTCCATTCAACTGGCGCGGCTGGTGGGATTTTGGTACTGGTGCGCTTGGTGATATGGCATGCCATATTTTGGATCCATTCTTCCGCATCTTGCCAGTAGATTATCCTACGGATGTTGAATGCAGCACTACCACTATCTGGAAAGGCATGTTTGCCGAAGCTCGTTACGATGAAAGCTGTCCTGCATCGTCTATCATTCACCTCACCTTCCCTCGCAAAGACCGCAAAGGAAATATCAAACTTACGTGGATGGATGGCGGACTGTTGCCTGAACGCCCAGCAGAACTTATGCCTGACGAACAAATGGGTGATTGGAGTGGCGGTATTATCATGGAGGGTACTAAAGGAAAAATAATGTCGGGTTGCTACGGCCTTAATCCACTTCTGTTGCCTACTTCGCGCATGAAAGAAGTGACCATGCCTGCTCCAACCATTGCACGTGTTCCTGGCAAAGAGGAAGGTCACTATACCGAATGGGTGAATGCCTGTATGAAAGGCTACGGCAATCATGCTCCGTTAAGTTCATCATTTGATTATGCAGGACCATTCACAGAGGCTGTGCTCATGGGCAACCTTGCACTGCGCAGCTATACAGTAACAGCCAAGCGCGGCAACGACACGATCTACCCTGGTCGCAAAAAGCTGCTATGGGATGCGAAGAACATGAAGATCACCAACTTTGACGAAGCAAATCAATACGTGAAGCGCGAATACCGTCAGGGCTGGTCACTATAATTCATCTGACAGATGAGTGATCAGGTGCGCATCCAGGCGGGAAGAAATACTTTCCAGCAATTGGTACACGCTCAAAAAAATCACATTCGACTACCGAAAGAAAAACGGTACATGGATGACCCAGAGCAGAGAAGCGTATGACCGCGGCAATGGCGCGGTCATTTTGCTTTACAATACCGAAAAGAAAACAGTAGTGCTCACCCGTCAATTCAGGTTACCCACCTTCATCAACGGCAATACTACAGGCATGCTCATTGAAGCATGTGCCGGTCTCCTGGATGCAGATGATGCCGAGACGGCCATCAGGCGTGAGACGGAAGAAGAGACTGGCTTTGTGGTGAAGGATGTAAAGAAAATCTTTGAAGCCTACATGTCACCTGGTTCCGTCACGGAGATTCTGCATTTTTTTGTAGCCGAATACTCACCACAAGTGCGAACTACAGAAGGAGGCGGCTTAGATGATGAAGATATTGAAGTAATGGAGTTGCCTTTCACTCAAGCCCTAACGATGATTGAAAGAGGCGAAATCAAAGATGCTAAGACTATCATGCTACTGTATTATGCAAGGATAGAGAGACTGATAGAGTGACAACTACAATGTCATCAAGCGCGAAAGGTTATCAATCGGCTTTCGATAAACCATTTATATCCATGCGCTTGT
>JAIENH010000466.1 GCA_019751475.1 Cyclobacteriaceae bacterium | reverse complement strand
AACGCGATGTCTTCTTCCAGCAGCGGGCCCATGCCTGTCCATTCGGAATTGCGATGACCCAGGATGAGCAAGTCATCGGCCATCTTGTACAGCAGTTCTTTTAGCGGAAGGTCATTCATGTTTTTCGTTGTTGAAACATCCAGCGGTAGTGCAGCACATAATAAACACCCAGTGGAGCGAGTATGTACATCATAGAGCGAATGTGGTAAAACAAGTTGAGCACCACCAGGAGCGCGATGCACACACAGGCTGCAATTTTGAGAATCTTAAAATTCGGGTCGTTGATGTTTAGCGCTTCGATGAGCTTGCCGGCTGCCAGCAACAAAAAGCCAGCGTACACAATGTAGTGGTCGGGGTCTTTGCGCATCCACATCATGACAATGCCTGTGACCATCACGGCCACGGCTGCTAATTCAAATATCCGTTGATACACCCGCCAGTTCATACGCGTTGCTTTTCTAAAAATTCTTTCAACTTATCGCCACCCTTGTAGTCGGCTGCATCGCGGAAGCGCTTTTCCGGAAGGGTATTCCACAGATCCAATTCATCGGGGTGTGTAAACCGGATATCTGCCTTGCGCACAGCCCACACATTGTATATAACCTTCGTATTGAATAGTTGTTTCGCCACGCTCATGGCTTCTTCCGGCCCACCGGCCTCTACCGTGCCTGCGTGCACGTGCTGCTTGCCGCGCTTGGCGAGGTGATAAATTTCAAACGGCTCCTTCTTGCCGGAAGCAGGTACCGAAGCAATCTGCTCATAGGCCGACACGTTGCCATCGGTGGTGGGAGACACAAACACATTTCGCGTGTCGGTGACGTAGAGCGAAGTGCATGTGAAGCGCCTGGTGAATGCTTCTTTGGCCAGCACATAAGCCAGCTCCAGGTTGGGCGCGTGCACAATGCCTTCGTGCTGAAACGGTTTGCCTTCTTTGGGCTGAACAAACACCTCAAAGGAGCCAAACTGATCGAGCGGCACTTTGGGGATGATTTTGCCTGGCTCACCGGGAATGGGCAGACGTTTTACGCGTGGATCGAGCGAGTTCATGCATCCCGCCAAGGCGGGACACAAATATACCGCTTGCAACCGTTTGAAAATAATCCAACGCGGGTCATGTTTTTGTGGTGCTTTCACCGGACTTTTGCACCTGCATGTACGAACGGTTTCTCAGTTATCTTGACTTGACGTGGGCGCTGGATGTGTTGCGGAAGTATTACCCCAAGTACTACACCGATGAAATCATCTTGCTGGCGGAAGACATTTACCGCTGGCTGAATGACGAACTTCCATCCGACAGTAGTACGCTGGCCTACCTTAAAAGTTTGTACGCTTCACCCACCGAGGCGCTCCGCTCGCTGTGGAATGATGTAAACCTGCTGGCCGCACCGTTTACGAATAGGAATTAGGATTTGCCCAATTTGTAATGAGTTGTTGCAACTATTGAGTGAATAGCTTGACGGCAGTGTTATGTATATTTGGGGATTGGCAGCAAGCAATGACAAGAAACTTGCCTGTTGTCGGCTAACCAAAAAAATAAATGGATCAAAATGATAGAACTTCAGATGAGTCGTCTTTTGACAAATTGAAAATCGACCCTGAAAGGAAAAAACCAAAAGAATGGAAAACCTACATTTTGGAATTCATTATGATTTTTCTAGCTGTTAGTTTAGGATTCATAGCTGAAGAACTGAGACAAAATCGAAATGAAACCCGGCTTGAGAATGAATTTGCTGTAGTACTATTCAATGAACTTTTGAGCGATTCTGTTCAAGCTTCAGAGATTCTTAATTTACGCATAAGGAGAGAAAGTGATATTGACTATATAGTTGCATTTTTTAAGGATAGTTCATTAATCAAACTCCCAAGAGAGTTTTATCCCAAGTTGACAACAAGTTTGTTTCTCTCTGATTCATATAAATTTGAACCGAAAGAAGGCATTCTCAATGAACTAAGAAATTCTGGGGCATCCCAGTATTTTAAAAATATCACTTTTCAAAAATTACTGGGGGATATGAATGCCGATGTAAGCAGTATACGCGCTAGGAGTGAACAAGATTACCAGTACTATTCAAATCCTATTAAGCCTTTTTTGGTAAAACATTACGATTTTTCTTGGCTAAACAAATTACAGGTAGAAAATCCGGACAAAAGAGTATTGGAAGTTATAACTGACTATGCTAAAGGATCTCGGACTATTTCGGGAGAGATATTAAACCTTAATTCGTTAGACAGAATAGAGGCTGTTAATATGATTTTGTTTTATAAATCCTTACTGCGTGTAGCCAATACACGTCAATTGTAAAGTTACATAAATACAAATCATAAACTTCTACAACATTTGAGAAGAAATTATGCGTTAGACGATAAAGAATAATGAGTAGAAGTTTGGTTTGCCGGCTACGAGTGATGTGGTAATTTTAGGTTTAGTTCTATATTTCGTTTCGGCACTTGGACAAGAAGCACCTTCGCAAGCCGACCTTTCAGTAAGCTTTGAACATTAATCAGAATTGAATAGCTATGAGCCCAGAATCGCATTACGCAATTTCACAAATAGCAGTTACGCTGACTGGATTCATAGCAATACTTGTAGCCGTACAACCAAAAGATCATCAATTCTCACGCCTTGCCGTGGTAACCATTCTGGGGACCACTGTCGGAGCTTTATTGTTTTCTTTTATACCAGAATTGCTTTTTGGAATTCTTGAGCGCAAATTAGCATGGCAAATTTCATGTGGTTTTTTTGGCCTTTATCATTTAGCGCTGATCATAAACCATCAGGCTAGACAACTACAATTCAAAAGAAATACTCCTGTTCAATTAGTAATCGTAATTCTTTCATTATTTCCAGTTGTAGGGTTAAAGTTGACCGTTGGACTTGGGTTTCTAATCTCATTTGCTGATAAAATATTTTTTCTTGGGCTTCTTTGGTGTATTTTCATACCACTGTACTTGTTTGGCAGAATAGTCTTAGAAAATACTAGAGAGGATAAATCATAGAGTGCCCTAATAGTCTATGAGCTAAATTGGGCATTAACGCGAGTTTTAACCACCTGCATGAAGTAAGCCGGGCCGTTATGCGTAATGCCGCTTGGACAGAATCCGAATCAAATAAGTGGACATAAATGAGTAAATTGTAGTGTGAAAAAAGGTAAGATTACTCTTCTAGACTTCGTAATCGACAAGCTTACAAACTCGATTGAGAACGTAAAGACCGGTGACAGTTTTAAAACAGACATTTCGCTATTGACAAGGGACGA
>JAIENH010000696.1 GCA_019751475.1 Cyclobacteriaceae bacterium | reverse complement strand
CGGAAACTTATGTACATCAAACTCAATTACTTCGTCTTTCACCGTTGTGTTGATAGACTCTAAAAATCTTCCTTCAAGGGAATAAAGACCAATGGTGATTTGCGTGGCTTGATTAAGGCCTATATCAAGTTTTATATTCTCACTAACAGGATTAGGGAATAAATTGGTCCGCAACACTTCAACGAAAGGCAAGGACACGTTGAGCTCCCCCTGGTTGCGGAGCAGCCGTATCGTAATTGTTTTTGTTTTTGTGTCGAAGCAATTATTCTGATCCCCCACGGTGTGCATAACGTCAAAATCACCGGGCCTGAAGTAGGCATGTACGGGTGAACTGGCCGTAGAGGTAATACCATCTTTAAAATCCCAGGCAAATGAAACAGGATCCGGGAAAGACAACTGAACAAAGCGAAGAGAATCTCCGACATCGGCCAGTGTAGCAGCCAGAAAGCGGGCTGTAATCGGATCGTTATCAGGTGTTATTGTGATTTGATCTGTTCGTGTACAGCCGATAGCATTTGTAGTAGTGAGTGTAAAGTTAGTAGGAGTGTTCACTGTAATCCGGGGTCCTGAAGAAGTGCTACTGCCTGAATTCCACTGGTAGCTCACTCCCTGGGGAGACGTAGCATCAAGATTCAACGGAGCATTGGCACAGATTTCATACGATGACTTAATAGCGTTAACGATATCTGGAAATATGGTGATGGATACGGAGTCGCGGGCGAAGCATCCATTATTGCGCTGTACCTCCGCCCAATAAATTCCGGTGCGTCTCGCAATCAAAGTTTTATCAAGTGTTCCGTCCGACCATCGGTAGGTGTCGCCCGTGCTGCCGGCATCAAGAAAAGCCGATTGGCCAAAGCACAATTGTTGGTCGGACCCCAAAAACACCGATGGACTTTGATTAACCGTTACTGAAGTTGAAAATGTGGCTGAGCAATTGCCTGAGGTTGTCACCCGAACAGACTGCGGCCCGCTTGCAGAAATTGTTTTTATTCTTCCGGTGAAACTGTCTGACCATACATACGTTGAACCTGGATTTGCAGCATCGAGCGTAACCCGATCGCAGGCAGTAATAGTAGATGGCCAACTGTTCACTGGCAGAGGTTTTATCTCCACCCGAACGGTATCACGCCCCGCGCAACCAAAACTGTTTTTGGCTTCCGCCCAATAGTTTCCGGTATTTCTGGGTAGCAGAGTACGAGCTGTGGAATTATCTGACCACAGGTAGGTCAACCCCGGATTACCGGCATCCAGCGACACAATCTTATCAGCACAATCCACCACATCACTTCCCAGATTCACTACTGGTTGCGGATTTACAACAAGTGCCACATTGTCGGAGCCCAGGCAGCCATTTTGATCTGTAACGGTTACCTGATAGTTTCCTGAGGTGGTCGTTCGAATGGTACGGGTTGTTTGCCCAGTTGACCAGAGATAGGTACTTCCGGGGTATCGAGCATCCAGCAAGGCACTTCCACATACAGTTTTGTCTGGGCCAAGGTCAGGTGTCACGGCACTATTGAGTGTAACAACTACGGAAGAGGAAGCGAGGCAACCCAACGAATTCGTTACGCCTACCGAGTAAGTGCCATTGGATGTTACCGTGATGGTCCTGCTGGTTGATCCCGTACTCCAGACGTATGTGTTTCCGGGATTCTGTGCGTCTAATTGTAATGAAGACCCGCATGTAGATACTGTACCACCCAAATCAACAACGGGTAGAGGATGTATGGTCAACGGCTTGGATTGGCTGGTAGTACAGCCATGATTGGAGACAGATGTTAAGGATATCGTGTATGTTCCAGCAGACGTGTAAAGCCTGGTCGGGCTTGTCTGTGTGGATGTGGTGGCATCCCCAAAATCCCACGTATACGAATTGGTGCCTGAAATAATCGAAGAGTTGTTGTTGAATGTAAGGAATTCGCCCTTGCAGGTATTGGCAATACTAAAATCAGTGACTGGCATTGGAAAGACAGTAAGGTTTTGTACCAGGGTATTTTCGCACCCAAAGCTGGTGGTAGCTTTTAATGATACGGGGTATGTACCGGGGGCAGTATAGGAGTGAGTCGGACTTACAATAGTGGAGCTGTTGGTATCACCAAAATCCCACTGAAAAGTAAGAGACCCCTGGCCTGATGTTGATGCATTGGTGAATGGGAAAGCCTGATCCTGGCAGTCGTCAAGAAATGAAAAAGCGGCTACAGGATTTTGATGTATAATCACAGGCTTAATGATGGATGCCACGCAATTGAAGCCAGAGGTGGCGGTGAGCGTGATTGGGTAAGTTCCGAACGCTGTGTATGATTTTATTGGTGTTGTGCCGACATCCGTAGTAGCATCTCCAAAATCCCACGAATAGGTCATAGTGCCAGAAGTAATAGTTGAGTTGTTTGTAAGCACAAGGTTGACCAACTCGCAGGTGGTATTCACAGAGAAGTCAGGAACAGGAGTATGATTAACTGTCAGAGTTGATGAAAACAACTTCACACATCCGCCAAAGGAAGATGTGGCCGTCAGTGTCACTGTATAACTACCAACACTACTAAACAATTTGCTGGGATTAACTGCCGAAGAATTTGTGCCATCTCCGAAGTCCCAGAAGTACGTCATACCGCCACCAGCAGGTGATATGGTGGATGTATTTGTAAAGACTGTTGGTTGACCCAGACAAGGAGTTGTATTGGTAAATGAAGGAACGGGGAATGGGAAAACGGTCACATTTTTTGTTTGTGTATTCGCGCAACCAAAACTGGAGGTGGCTGTCAATTGCACCGTGTAATTGCCATCGATTGGATATGCATACACTGGATCTTGTAGCGTGGAGTTATCGGTGGTGCTGGCAGGGTCTCCAAAATCCCAGGCATAGGTCATGGTGCCCGTCAGTATAGAGGATGAATTTGTAAACGAGACATTTTGTGTGGGGCAATTGGCCAGACTGTTTGAGAAATTGGCGGCAGGGGTTGGCCGTTCGGTTATGTCAATATTGTCCGATCCCTCGCAACCTTTGTTATCAATAACTACCACAGAAAAATTCTGAGCCACATTGATAGGTGCCACCGATGGTATGGAAATTGTTTGTGTGGTGGCACCGGTGGACCATCGATACCGATGGTTTGATGGATTACCTGCATCCAACACCAAGGGTGTACCCATGCAAAAGTTTTGAGTTAACGGACCAATTCTACACTGGGTGGCGCAACACAAGTCTTTTGTGCCAGGGTCAACCGCACATCGCTGGTGATGTTTAAAGATGAGA
>JAIENH010000450.1 GCA_019751475.1 Cyclobacteriaceae bacterium | reverse complement strand
CGCTCTTCCGATCTTACAATGTTGATTGGCGCTGGTTCTGTTGTCACCACCACTTTAGCTTTGATTACATCTGGGTACTTTACAAACCAACTGATGCCGAGCAAGATCACGAATAGAAAGAATATCAACCCAATGCCCCATCGGATAAGCCCACCAGGCATGTGGCTGATAATTTCTTGTACCTCCTCGCTCCTGATCTCGGCCAGTTTATTGTCTGATAATTCCATAGGGTCAAGATCGCCAATTCTATCCAAAAAAACTCCCATGCTATTAGTCCTTAACAATAAAGATCGAATCGGTTTACAGGTATTTCTGATTTCACGGCAGTGAGAATAGATTTTTTCTCACTTTTTTCTGCTGGGTCACCCAATTCCTCCCACTCTCTATTTCCTGATTTTTCAACATACTCATTTACAAGTACTTACTATTTATAGGCAAGAATGGGCATTAAACGAATGATGCACCAAAAAGGGCCTAAAATGAGCTGATTTCCAATATAATATGTAAAAAAGTGGGTGAAAGTGGTTGAAAATGGTTTAAAATCCCTTAAGTTTGCTTAAAGAGTAAGTAAGACAACCACTACGTCTATGACTTTCTTCACCAGTCAATATGAGTGTAAGCTCGATGCCAAGGGCAGAATTGTGCTGCCCGCGCGCGTCAAGTCCCAGTTGCCGGAAGGCGACCAGGAACTTGTGGTGCGCAAGGGCTTTGAGCCATGCCTTATTGTCTATCCAATGGTGGAGTTCAAGAAAGTCTTCTCAAAAATTTCAGGTCTCAACGAGTTCAACGAGGAGTATCGCAAGCTGCAGCGGAATTTTTTGTCCGGTGTGGTGACGGTGGAGCTGGACGGCAACGGCCGTTTTCTCATCCCCAAGCCTATGCTCGCGTATGCGCAAATTGAAAAAGATGCGATGCTGGTAGGCACCGGCAACAAAGTCGAGATCTGGGACCCTGCAACCTATGAGAAGCAATTGATTCAAGACCCCGGTGAGTTGTCGAAGTTGGCGCAGAAGCACCTCGAGCAATGAGGCGGCCGCTAATGCGAGTTGGATTTTATGAGAAAGTTCGACTTCCGTTAGCGAAGCATGCAGCTTGAAGCGATATGTACCATAAACCCGTCATGCTAAAACAGTGCCTTGAAGGATTACAAATTGATCCTAAAGGCGTGTATGTAGATGTCACGTTTGGCGGGGGCGGTCACAGCTTAAAAATACTCGAGCAACTGAAAGAGGGCCGGTTGATTGCCTTTGATCAGGATGAGGACGCGAAGGAGCAGGCGTCAACTATACAGAGTCGTTCTTTTACATTTTGTCAGGCAAACTTCAGGCACATGAAACAGTACCTGAAGTTAAACGGGGTCACCCGGGTAAATGGCATCCTGGCCGACTTGGGCATTTCATCGCATCAGATTGATTCAGCCGAACGCGGATTTTCTACCCGCTTCGATGGGCCGCTGGATATGCGAATGGACAAGAAAGGGCCGCTCACCGCAGCCAGCGTATTGAATGAATATCCGGAAGGAGAGCTTCATAAAATACTGGGCATGTATGGTGAGGTGAAGAATGCCAGAACACTGGCCGGGCTCTTGGTCAAGAAGCGAGTGGCAAAACGATTTGCCCGCAATGCGGACTTGATTGATGTACTGAAGCCCATGGCCCCGCGTGGAAAGGAATTTAAATATTTCGCCCAGGTGTTTCAAGCGCTGCGCATCGAAGTAAATGAAGAGATGCAGGCACTTGAAGATTTTTTGCACCAATGTGGCGAAGTGATGGAGAAAGACGGGCGACTGGTAGTGATGAGTTACCACTCGCTGGAAGACCGGATGGTGAAAAACTATATCAACACGGGCAATGTGCAGGGCAAATTGGAAAAGGATTTTTATGGGAATAAAATAAGGCCGTTTGAAGCAGTGAGTCGAAAGCCGATAGAAGCTTCAGCGGAGGAGGTGGAAAAGAATAACAGGGCGCGAAGCGCAAAACTTAGAATAGCGAAGAAAACATAAGTATGGAAAACAAATTCAGGATCGGACCCGAGCGAAGCAACGAGATGCGCATCAAGCCATCGCAAAGTAATGGCACGAGCGTGTTTTCGGGTATCGAGCGTAGACTGAAACTGGAGACCTACTTTGAAGACGGTTTCCCCGTTCAGTTCCTACCAAAAATATTATTCGTGATGATGTTGGGTCTGCTCTACATTAGCAATACTCACCATGCCGAAAAAACCGTGCGTAGAATTGATCAGGTGCAGTCGGATGTCGAAGACCTGCGGGCTGACTACACCACGCTGAAATCAGACCTCATGTTTGCCAGCAAGCAGAGTGAAGTAGCACGCAAAGTAAAAGTTATCGGGTTGAAAGAAAGCTTGAATCCACCCACCAAAGTAGAAGTAGCAGAAGGTGAATATTAAACGTTCCATATTGATCCGGGTGCGCATCGCCTTTTTGGCGGTGGTGATCTTTGCTATTTGTGTGGCAGCCAAAGTAGGTCATATTCAATTTGCCGAAGGCGAGAAGTGGACAAAAATCGGCAACGAAATTTCATTTGATTATAAAAAAGTAAAGGCCACCCGTGGAAATATTTATTCCGACAATGGTAGCCTCTTGGCCACTTCGCTTCCTTTTTATAAGGTGGCGATGGATCCGACTTTAGTGAAAGCAGACGTCTTCAAAGAAGGTATTGACTCCCTTGCTTTCCTGCTGTCACGATATTACAAAGACCGCTCGGCTACCGACTACAAGCGCTTGATTCGCGATGCGCTTGAGACCAATCGCCAATACATCATAATTAATCGCAAGCAGATTAATTATCAAACAAAGAAGGAAATGGCCTCGTGGCCAATTTTCCGTGAAGGAAGATTAAAGGGTGGTGTCATTTTCGAAAAGATGGATGTGCGCTATCGCCCCTTTACCAACCTGAGCAGGCGTACCATCGGTTTTGTGAATGAAGATGAAAAAGGTGCCGGCCTGGAATACAGTTTCAACCAGGCGCTTGGCGGGCAAGATGGTGAAGCACTCTTTCAAAAAATTGCAGGAGGAGCATGGAAACCGGTGTTCGATGCCAACAACGTGAAGTCGGTGGATGGCAACGATTTGCAAACGACCCTTGACATCAATCTGCAAGATGTAGCCGAGACTTCGCTCTATAAAGCGATGAAGAGCCACAATGCAGACGAAGGTACTGTGGTGGTGATGGAAGTAAAGACCGGTGAAGTGAAGGCTATCTCCAACCTCAGCAGCGATGGTCATGGTGA
>JAIENH010000392.1 GCA_019751475.1 Cyclobacteriaceae bacterium | reverse complement strand
GACTTCGTTTAAGGCCTTGGCGTCTTCCGTTAATTCAATGGTGGCCAGATCCAAGTAGTCGGTTAGGGAGCCAACGTAGAGTGATTGCCTTTTGGTGGCGTAGCCCACAAATGAAAATTCCAAGTAATAATTACCTGGCTTGACATTGGTGAGCGCAAACCTGCCTTCTTCGTTGCTGATGGTGCCGGAAACAAACGCGCTATCTTTCTCTGTTTTCACAATCACGTTCGCGTAAGCGATGGGCAAATTAGCGGACTTGTCCTTTATCATTCCCGATACTGTCACCGCTTTGACCTGGCTGCTGGAGGGGAGGGCTACGAAGAGAGTAATGAAAACTACAACAGAAGCAAAAAATCTACTTGTATACAAAATCAGCCGGATGTGTTTAATAATCCGCTAAAGTTAACGCATGGACTTACCTTAGACAGGTACTTCATTCAAATTATTCCCAACATCAAAGTAAAGACTTTAACCCATACGGGTGGCCTACTCTCTCGCCAGGAGTTCAGTGGCAATCTCCTCCCACTCTTGTTCCAGTGTCAACTGAGAGGGTGGCCTGCCGGCTTGACGATACCAATAGCTTGCGTTGCTGGGGTCGCCCTCTTGCCGGTGCAGGTAGGCATGTATCCAGGCGCCTTCCCGTGTGTAGATATCCTGAGCAATATCATGGGCATTGGGCCAGTTACCCTGACGTGCGTGCCAGAGCGCTTGTAGCAGAGGCGATAGCTTTTCAGGACTCTTCCGTTGCTGAAATTCTTCTAATGTCATAATATCGATAACATACGGCTGCACCAAAGCCATGCTCAAGCCCAATGCTGAGGGCTTGAACAAACTTCAAGACAGCCTGAATGACTTAATTATGGATTGACAACGGTAGAATCAGCAGGCGCGGGTGGCAAGCTTTCAACGTAAGCCTTTAAATCAGATAGCCCTTGGATGTAGACGTCATTCATCATGCCGCTCATCATCATCCACATGGCTTTGCCCATCATCCCCTCATTTTTTCCGTCATACATCCAGGTAACGGTGGTGCCATCGCCCATCGGCTCCAATACAAACGTAGCATATGATGTGCCGGGCTGGCCTTCAAACGTAAGTCCATTTTTTACTTTCTTGTTTTCGATCGACTCTTCCACCCACTGGGCACCGTTACCTACGTTCCACTTTTCGCTCTTCCACGACATCTTGGCCCCCACGCCCGACTCAGGCCCTTCAAATGTGTAGGTTGCGTTAGGATCCATCTTGGCCCAGGGCGACCATTTTGAAAATGTCTTGAATCCGTTGAGTTCTTGGTAGATCGTTGCCGGTGATGCATTGATAACAATTGACTGCTCGGTATGAGCGTCTCCCGGCTGCATGGAGGCGGCTATTGCCCCAATGATGATGATCGCCAGCAAGGCAATCCCGATAATTTTTAAGATTTTCATGGTTTAGGTTTTTGGTGTACTACGAAATTATGAAAGAATCCTGACAGACCCGTTTGCATTTGTGGGAAAAAATCCAAAAATTCGAAACATCTAAACCAAACCAACATGGGCTTATTCAACGATCCTAACCGCATTCCTGAAAACTACGGACTCAAAACTGCCGCTGGCCTCATCGTTTATTTCGTGCTCATGCACCTCATTGGCCTGAGTCATCACGTGGAATTGCGGTTACTCAACCTGCTCATACTGGTAGCGGGTATCTACTTTGCGTTGAAGAAGTTTAAGAATACACACGAAGACCACATGAATTATTTCAGAGGCTTGGTGACCGGTGTTGCTACAGGCGCTATTGCTTCAGTTGTGTTTGGGCTCTTCCTTTTTGTGTACATGAAAGTGGATAGCTCATTGCTGAAGTCCATCCAGGAGAATGAGCCGATGGGCCACTACCTCAACGAATACATGTCTGCTTTTATCGTAGCCCTCGAGGGTGTCTTCTCTGGTCTGCTCGTCACGTTCATTCTTATCAACTATGTTGATACCGATGAAGTAAATGACCCGGCAGGAGAGAGCAAGTAAGAGACTTTACTTTACTAAGTTACTGAGACATAGGTGTCCTTCACCTTTTTGAGGGGAGTAAGTAGGTGTAGGACACCTCTTCCCGCTAAGTTTGCTAACTCTGGTTACTTCACTTCCAATTCTACTACTGTATCAATCGAATTCATTTTTGATTTGGGCACCCGCAGGGTAAGTCCGAAATCATTTTCCTGAAATGACACGGGCGACTTGTCTACAAATAATCGTGCACTCACCACTTTTTTGCCGAGTTTCGGCAGTGTGAGCGATTCATCCTGCCAGTTGAGAATGTGCACGTAAATCTTATTTCCTTTTTGGGTGGTCACACCCCATTCGCGAATGCTCAGTGGTCCACCCCGCGTGCCGAAGATGGTCTCTCCATACTGACTTGTCCATTCGCCCATTTGTCGTAACAGCTCTACGTGCTCGGGTTGGATTTTTCCATTGGGCATCGGCCCTACGTTCAGAAGGAAGTTCGAACTGTATCCGGCTGATTTTACAAGATATTGTATCAAATCTTTCTTAGACTTGTTGCTTTTGTCTTGCAGGTTGAAACCCCAACTGTTGTTGATGGTCTCGCAGATTTCTTTTGGCAGGTCTCCTACTTTTTGATCGGGCGCAAAGCCTGTGGTGTTATTGCCAGGCAGGTCTTTCTCAAACATTTGAAAGTCTTCACCTTCAAAAGGGGCAAGGTGATGATTGCTGCCCACCAGGGCTGCGGGTTGTAGCCGGTGAATGAGCGAATACGTTTTTGCGAGGCGCCAGTCTTCTTCTTTTTTGTCCCACATTCCATCAAACCAAATACCTCCGATGGGTCCGTAGTTGGTAAGAAGTTCGGTGAGTTGCTCATCCATATAATCGAGGTAGGAAAACCAACTGCCTCGCTCTTCGCGACCGGTGTACGAACCACCCGTGAATCCTCTCGGAAAATAATCAGGGTGATGCCAGTCAAGTTGTGAGTGATAGAAAAATAACTTAATGCCTTGCGCGCGGCATTCATCTGCCAGCATCTTCAGTACGTCTTTTCCGTATGGCGTCTTTTTCACAATCGTATAGTCAGATACTTTTGAGTCAAACATGGCGAAGCCATCGTGGTGCTTGCTGGTGATGGTAATGTATTTCATACCTGCATTCTTCGCCATCGTCACCCACTCGCGTGGATCAAACTGTGTGGGGTTAAAAAATCCAGGTAATTTCTCATACGTTTTGATAGGGATTTGTTGGTTGTTCAT
>JAIENH010000238.1 GCA_019751475.1 Cyclobacteriaceae bacterium | reverse complement strand
CTGTCTCTTCAGGTGAGGCAGTCGGGTGGATAGGCACAATTATGATTCCTACTTGCTGAAAAGCAAAATCAACCATCAGCCACAGCGGACTGCCCATGGTGGGGATAAATGCTGCCGTATCCCCCTTCTCATAGCCTCGTTGTAAAAGCCATCGTGAAAGCGAGTCAGCACGCTGTTGGATTTCCTCCGTGGAAAAGCCAACCCATTCATTATTTGTAAAATAATTCAGCGCTCGTTTCTGGGGGAATTTCAAGCGCTGATATTCAAGCACATCAAATACACGGGTGAAATCAGTATGATGTGCAGTGCTCATACAGGCGTCTTTATGGTTTCCATTTGCTTAGGGCCAACATACAAAACATCGTAGAGCAGCTCGAAGTATTCCGGGAAATCCGGAAGGTCGTTGTGATGACCGTCTTCAATGGGATGCAACGTCACCTTGTCAGGATACAGATCGCGAAGTAATTCACTTTGGTGGAAGGAAATAAGTCTATCGTGTGTGCCATGTATGATGTGCACTGGGCATTTCACAGTCTTTAAGTACTGGTCAGTACTCAAATCGTAGCGGATGAGCCATCGCAACGGCATAAAAAATAAGTATCGCCTGATATTGAAATAGAAACTAAAGTACGGTGAATCCAGTACCAACAACCGCGGATTGTTCCACGAAGCTACACGCGCGGCAATACCACTTCCCAGCGAGCGACCAACCACCACAATAGATTTTTCATCGTACTGACCCGCTAGCCATTTGTAGAGATATTGCGCATCACTGAAAAGAGTTGCCTGTGTGCGTTTGCCGCG
Organism: Cyclobacteriaceae bacterium; assembly: GCA_019751475.1. Lineage (GTDB taxonomy): Bacteria > Bacteroidota > Bacteroidia > Cytophagales > Cyclobacteriaceae > ELB16-189. The sequence goes on along the minus strand of JAIENH010000238.1, from coordinate 2,428 downwards.
ACTCTTGCCAAAGCCACGATAGTCCATCATAAAAAAATCGTAGCCGTTACTAAGAAAATCCTTGGCAAATTTTCCCCAGCCTTTGATGCTGCGTGAATTTCCTTTGAGGTAATAGATTACCCCGCGCGAGTTAGGCACTTTAAAGTGAATCGCATTTATTTTTCCTCCCTCCTCCACATCAAAATTCAATTCCTCAAAAGGAAATGGATATTGATAGGTAAAATTGGATGACAGTATTTCGGGCCGAAAGAAAAAGAGGTGTTGAAAAAAATAGAAGAACGCACAGAGCCCCACATAGACAAGCACAACAATAACCAGTATCGTGCCTACCATATCCTGCTCAGGGGATTGTAGGGTTAGTGCCAAGAATCTGGGCCAGCTTCATGCGATACTCTTCAAACTCCCGCAGGTTAGCATGCCGGCCGTTCTGAATTATGATAAACTCATCCTGCTCTGTTAGCAGCGGCTTCAACCGTAAGGCTGAACTGAGAGGCACAATGCCATCGTGCGTACCATGAAAAATCACCTTGCGGCTCGTAACGCGCGCTAAGTGTTCTTTGGTAGGAAAAACATATTTCAACGGAAACGCCATGAAAAGTGGCTTGAGCAACGGGGAGAGTGCGCCCGTGAGTTCATCAAACGGAGTCTCAAGTATTAATAAATCTGGTGTAGCGATGGAAGCGAGTTGAGAAGCCACCGAACTTCCGAGCGACCGACCATAAATCAATAATTGTTTGTGCTCCACATGTTGCTTTGCCCATTGCAACACGTGATGGGCATCTGCATACAGCGCCTGCTCATCGGGTTCGCCATCGCTTTTGCCGTAGCCCCGATAGTCCATCATTAGCACATCATAGCCATGCACGGTGAGGTCAGACGCATAGCGACCCCAACGCTGTAGGTTGTCGCGGTTGCCGTGAAAATACAAGATGAGACCCTTGGAAGATACTGGTGCCCGAAACAGTAATGCGTTAACTTCTACACCTTGAGCCGTAGGTATGAAATGCTCTTCAAAAGGCTGATCAAATTGAAATTGATAATTGCGCTCAAGGCGAAATTTTTGAAACACGAACTTATCCTGAAACCAATAAAATGCCATAGAGGACAGCGCAATAAGTAAGGAAGCTAATCGAATAAAGAGCGGCATTTAAGCTAAATCTAAAGATAGGAATTGCGTCATGGTAAATCCTCGTCAAACGATGGAAAGTCGTCCAAAAATACAGCTTCTTTTTCGCTCGTTTTGGCGAGGCAGCAAAAATGCACCATTCCGTTGGTCACAGCCAGGTAGCGGGCACCCAGCGCCATGTTGTAAATGGCAGCCTGGTTAAATGCATTCTGCCCCAACTTTACCGTGGGTGATTTACATTCAATAAGCATCCAGGGCTTGCCTGCGCGGTTGTAAATGAGAATATCCGACCTTTTCTGGAGTGTGTTATACGGCAAGGCACTCTCAATGCGAATGAGCGATTTTGGATAGCCATACTCCTGAATAAGGAAGTGGATAAAATGCTGCCGCACCCACTCTTCGGGTGTAAGCACCACAAATTTTTTGCGGATAGAATCAAAAATCCAGACTTTTCCCTCGCTCTTCTTAACTTTGAAGTCAGCCGAAGGAAGATTGAGCGGGACCATGGACATTAACTAAAATACGTCAAATGAAAACGAAAGAACAAATCGTAGAAAACTGGTTGCCCCGATACACCGGCTTACCATTGGAAGCATTCGGTGAATATATCCTGCTTACCAACTTCGACAACTATGTGAAAAAGTTTGCCGAATGGCACAACGTAAAAGTGCACGGAGAAGACCGGGCCATGTTGAGCGCCACAGCCGAAGGCATCACCATCATCAACTTTGGCATGGGGAGTCCGAATGCGGCCACCATCATCGACTGCCTGTCGGCTGTAAAACCAAAAGCGTGTTTGTTTCTTGGTAAGTGTGGCGGACTAAAAAAGAAAAATGATCTTGGCGACTTCATTCTTCCGATTGCCGCCATTCGCGGAGAAGGTACATCCAATGACTACTTTCCACCCGAAGTACCGGCCTTGCCGGCCTTCGCTTTGCAAAAAGCAATTTCAACCACGATCCGTGACTTCAACCAGGATTATTGGACAGGTACGGTGTACACTACCAACCGCAGGGTGTGGGAATGGGATGAGCAATTCAAAGATTACATCGTGAAAATTCGTGTTATGGCCATTGACATGGAAACCGCCACCATCTTCTCAACAGCTTTCTACAATGAAATTCCTGCAGGCGCTATACTATTAGTTTCTGATCAACCCATGGTGCCGGATGGTGTGAAGACCGAAGCCAGCGATAAAGTCATCACCGCGAGCTTTGTGGACCTGCATTTGAAAATAGGTATCGACTCACTTAAGCAACTGATCAATAAGGGCATGACGGTAAAGCACCTTCTCTATTGAGG
>JAIENH010000549.1 GCA_019751475.1 Cyclobacteriaceae bacterium | reverse complement strand
CCAGCGGACCGATGCCGTGCGTAGGGTACAAGTCGCCATTGCGGTTAACCGAGTGCTGCGTGCGCCATTGAGCTTCCGAAAAACCTTTTTCGCCAAACTCTACTCCTCCGCCATAGGCGTCTTTGCCATTGTTGAATTTCACCTCACGCAAGTCGTGCTGATAGCCACCTTGCAAGTGCACCAACTCACCAAATATGTTTTGCCTTACCATGTTCATCACGGCCATCACATCGCGCCTGTAGCATACATTCTCCAGCATCATCAGCGGCATGCCGGTGCGCTCGCTGGTATGCACCAACTCCCAGCATTCTTCTATCGTCATGCCTGTGATTACTTCACAGCCCACGTACTTCATTGCATTCATTGCATCCAGGCACATCACGGTGTGCCATTCCCAGGGTGTGGCAATGATCACCGCATCAATGTCTTTATTCTCCAGCAACTTTTTATATCCATAAGGCCCATCCAGAATAACTTGCGGCTTTGGTTTGCCCGACTTTGTTACCAATTGCAGGGACATGTCCATCATGCGCTGTTGCACATCACAGAGAGCCACTACGTCCACATCATTTCGCTGCAGTGCCAACTCGAGGTGACCCTGCCCTCGCAGGCCGACACCGATAAACCCGAGCCGCAGTTTGCTGTCTTTTTCTTTTGAGAAAATGGCATGGGAGGGAAGCAGCGTAACGCCTGCCCCAGCCAGCGTAGCCGTTTTCAGAAAATGCCTTCTTGAATTTGGTTGCATAAGAGTAAAGGATATTCGTAAACTTAATTTTTTTATCTTTGAATATGAATGAAATTCTCGAAAGACCGCCCAAAACCATCATGGATGTCTTCCGAATGCTGCCGGAGGGTACGATAGCAGAATTGATTAAAGGGAAATTATTTATGAGTCCTTCGCCTATCAAGTCGCACCAGGTACTGGTTGGAAGACTATTTGCTGAAATGGCCCGGCATGTGGAAGAAGCCGGACTAGGTGAAGTGTATATCGCACCGTTTGATGTTTATCTTGATGAGCAGGCCAACGTAGTGCAACCTGACATCATCTTTGTTGGAAAGGACAACCTGTCGATTGTGAAAGATCACATACACGGTGTGCCCGACCTCTTGGTAGAGGTTTTATCCCCCGGAGGTAAATCGCACGATTTAAAAACGAAGAAGTCGTTGTATGAAAAATATGGCGTGCGCGAATATTGGGTGATTGACCCGATCACCAAGGAGTCTTCTTTATTTTCGTTGGATGCCATGGGTAAATATAGTTCTGCCGTACATGCCTCAGGAAAATTGAAATCAAAACTACTTCGAAAGACGTTTGTTTTCTGATCAAAGCGCTTTCATAGCCTTCTCATAAAGGCTAATCATGGAGGCGATATCTTTTTTGTGCACTTTCTCGTGAGGAGTATGCGGATGTTCCTCAGGTGCTCCAACAAAGCACCAATCAAAAGGCAGGTTTGACCGTTGCAGCTCACCGCCATCACTGGAGCCCGAGGCTTCCACTTCCAACTGATAAGGAATTTTATTTTTCTGTGCGATGTGGATGATGCGATCAGTAAACGCCCTTCTCGGAATGTTGCGGTCACGAAGGGATATTACTACACCTTTGCCGTGCTCCACTCCGTCTGTCACCCAGGTGATGTCAGAGATAAGCGCTTGCCGAACGCCCCACTGCTTATATACAAACTCCGCGAGGTAAGGAACGGACCCGCCCCCGTGTTCTTCCCAGCAACTAAAAACAATGACTCCGTCTTTGAGTGTTTCCGCTACTTTCAATGCGTTGTATATCCCCAGTCGGTCATCAAGGTAAGGCGACTCGATAAACTGTTTTGATTCGTTGAAGTGCACCTTATAAGACAATGGCGTGCCACGCTCAATGGCTCGCCCAAACTTGTAGAGGGCATGATGCTCTTTGTCAAACTCCAACTCGCACTCGATTGGGCCATGACTATCGTGCCCTACCAGTTTCGTGCCGCTCTCCGCGTCCGGGCTGCCCACGGTTATCAACTGATTAAAATACCGTACCGTAAACCCCACCGTATCCATGTGAGCAAAGATGGCCGTGCGCGGCTTTCCAAACTTCAACACGATGCAATCCTGAAATCCATCGCCTTCAAAAATTTCGGGTTTTACCTTCCACTTCTTTTTTTCTTTTTTGATGTAGCGCAGTAAAAAATCCTTTACTGCACCTTCATGGCCAGAGGTGCCGGGTATTGCGCATAGTTGATGAAGTAGGTTGTCCATTTCTTATGTTGCGTTGGCAAACTACAAAAAATTCCATGCCTTCACTTCATTCAACTTGCCTTCGCCATTTCCCAGCCGATGATACTTTTCTTGCGGGATGCACTCCACCGATATTCGCCCAGGATTCCGTCTTTGCGGATAACGCGATGGCACGGGATGAGGTAGGCAATGTGATTGGAGCCCACGGCAGAGCCCACCGCCTGCATGGCTTTCGGATTTTGAATTTGCTCGGCAATGCCTTGATACGTAGTCACTGCACCCATGGGCAGGCGGAGCAACGCCTCCCAGACTTTTACCTGGAAGTTGGTGCCCTTAACCAGCACGTGCAATTTTTCTTGACCATGCAGCGGGCCAAAGATGCGCTGTACAAATTCGCCCGTCAATGCCTGGTCTTGGTGGAACACCGAATTGTGCCAATGCTCTTTCATGCTTTCCAATTCATGACGCGGGTCGTCATCCACATTCACAAACGACAACCAGCAGATGCCGCGCTCCGTTACGCCCAGCAGGCATGTGCCAAAGGGTGTCTCATGAAATCCATATTCAATACGAATGCCCGAGCCTCTCAATTTGTATTCTTGAGGTGTCACCGCCTCGAGTGTGGTGAAGAGATCATACACACGCGATTGGCTGGAGAGCCCAGCCGCATCGGCCGCGTCAATCAGGTTTTTGGATTGCTGTAATTTTTTCTTCAAGTAGTCTACTGTGAGAAATTGCAAGAAGCGCTTGGGACTGATGCCTGCCCACTCCGTAAAAATGCGTTGAAAGTGAAAGGGACTCAGGTGCACTTTTTCCGCTACTTCGTCTAACTCAGGCTGGCGCTGAAAGTTTTCTTCCAGGAATTTGATGGCTTGCTCAATGCGCTGGTAGTTGATGTTGGTTTCCGTTGACACAATCATAAAGCTATTGTTTTTTGTTGGATCAAAGGTCTCATCGCGCGCTCGGCCGCTCAACCTGCTTCTTGCGGAGAATGATCAAAAGGG
>JAIENH010000529.1 GCA_019751475.1 Cyclobacteriaceae bacterium | reverse complement strand
ACAAATACTTTCGAAACATTCCGGCAGCCCAATCCAAAATAACTGAACACATCTTTGCCCAGCAGCCATAATTCTTCAGCAGGTTCTTCACCCACCAGCACGGCACACGAGGCTCGGTTCTTCCGGATGATGTGAGGAATATTTCGGAAATAATATTCAAAGTACCGTGCAGTGTTGTCGCTGCCGGTGGCAATCATCGCATCCACATTCTTCAAGGTATCCTCAAAGGAGATTCGTGCTCCCAACTCCGGACTAACCTCTTGAAGCTTTTGTGCAAGAAATTTAATGAGCACAGAGTCTTGCGAACTCGGCTTAGCCTTCAGTTGGTGACCGCTCATGAGTACGCATAGAAAATCATGGAAGCCCACCGCGGGTAGATTACCGGCCATAGCAACCCCCACCACCTTGGGTGCTCCTGTTGTAAAGGAGTAGGCCGATGCCCACGATGCAAGCCGGTCTTTGTCCAAGAGCACTTCAATGCCCTTGAGAGAAAGCGCTACGCTATCTTCTGTAAACCAGGCATTTTCGTTTTGGGCTTTTTCGGCCAGGGCTTTGCGCTCGTTTAGGCCCAACTGACGGACTACATCTCCGAGCTGGCCAAAAGCGGCTATTCTTTCTAAAACATCCATGTTTAATGCAAAAACTTAATAGCCCTGTTAGTTGTTTTGTCAAAAAGTGAAAAGGGCCGTATTTTTGCGGTCAAAAGTAGGGAAACACTCAAGAGAATGGCGATTAAGATTACAGAAGAATGTATTAACTGCGGTGCGTGCGAGCCGGAGTGCCCCAATACGGCTATTTATGAGGGTGGCAGAGAGTGGACGTGGGCAGGTGGCACCAAATTGACGGAAGTAAAAGCGGATGATGGCTCTACGGAGGACGCCAAGTCCCCCCAGACACCTGTATCCAATGAGTTTTACTATATCGTATCAGGCAAGTGCACCGAATGCACCGGTTTTCATGAAGAGCCTCAATGCGCGGCCGTTTGCCCGGTTGATTGCTGTGTGCCTGACCCAGACCATGTAGAGACAAAAGACGTGCTCATGGCACGTAAGGCCTATCTCCACAACGAGCAGTTGGCCTGATCACTTCATTTTCCCTCGCTTTATCAGATAGGATTGCAGCACGGTGAAGTAGTCTGTCTGCGAATTGACGGACACAAAATCCACTTTCAGTTGGTTGCATTTCAGTTTTAGCGTCTGATGGAAGTCTGTGAGCGCCTGAGTATAGCTCTCTTTTATCTCCGCAGGGTTAAGCTTCAATCGGTCACCACTTTCCAGGTCAATAAATTCGTAGGGTCTTTCTTCAAAGTTAAAGTCGCGCTCAGTGTCATGGTCACTTACGTGGAATAGCAACACCTCATGTTTGTTGTGCTTGAGGTGCTGGAGTGACTTAAACACTTCTTCCGTGTCATCAGGCCCATCAAACATATCGCTGAAGATGATGATGAGCGAGCGCTTGTGTGTCTTTTCAGCAATCTCGTGCAAGACTTTGGCGACATTGGTTTTTTTCTGAGCCTTGCTGCCAGCTTCAATAGTGCGCTCCAGCAATGTGAAGAGTTTGTCGAGGTGAGTGGCAGTAGATTTCACTTGCGTGAATTCATCGATGCCATCGGAGAAGAGGCAGAGACCAACAGCATCACGTTGCTTATGCAGCAAGTAGGCGAGGGCAGAGGCTGCCTGTGCGCTGAACTTCAACTTCGCGAGCGTATCGGCCGGGTAATACATAGAAGACGATCCATCCAACACAATAAGACACCGCAGGTTAGTTTCTTCCTCATATTGCTTGGTATAGAGCCGATCGGTGCGGGCAAATACCTTCCAGTCGATGTGGCGAGTGCTTTGACCTTCGTTGTACAGGCGATGCTCGGCAAACTCTACTGAAAACCCATGGTAGGGTGACTTGTGCAGACCCGTGATGAAGCCCTCCACCAATTGTTTGGCCAGTAGTTCCAGGCTGGCGGCTTGCCGTATGTCATCAAATTTTGGCGTCACAGGTTTTGAAAAATGGGTTGAGGGGCCTTATTTAGGGTTTTCTAAACCTTAAAAAACGGTAAAGGAGCTGATTTTATTGGCATGTATTTGCAATAATTTTTGAAACTACTATCTTCGATCACCCCGAACACACCAATTAATACCTAAAACCAAACCTAAACCCTACCATTGTGGAAGAGAACAAGAACGGCAGAGAGGAGATTTTCTCTGAGAAAGTAAAAGCTGGTAAGCGAACGTACTTCTTCGATGTAAAATCTACCCGGTCAAACGACTATTACCTGACCATCACCGAAAGCAAGAAGCGCTACAACAAAGACGATGAGGGATTTACCTACGAAAAACACAAGATCTTTCTGTACAAAGAGGACTTCAATAAATTTGTAGAAGCGCTCAACAACACGGTAAACCATGTGAAGAATGAGTTGATGCCAGGTGTGGATTTTACACAGTTTGACCACGAGCGCGAAGAGGCTTCGGTAGAGGCAAAGCCCGCTACCGCTGAGTCTGAGTTGAAATGGGATTGACCTGACTTTCTAACCTATACCTAAACCTGAAGACCCTGTCCGATTTGTCGGGCGGGGTTTTTCATTGGTCTTTTAGTGATTGCTATTTATTTTAAATTCATTCAAAAGATATCGACTGGAATTTCTTATAATTCTTCAGTACAACTACGCCAGATGGTTGGGCCGAGTCCATGGCCATACGATAGAAGGAAGAAAACGGTTGGGAGTGTTGGTGGCCATTGAGATATGACACGCTGATATTACCAGGTTTATCACGGCTGGCCATATTGCCCGTTATGTTTACCTGGTAGCGGAAATTTTTTCGAGAAAAAATCTATCCTGAAATGTGGTGGAATAAGAGTTGTATAAATGAGGTTTGCCGAGACCGCACTTCTTCCTTGTAGCCTGGCGGGATTGGCTGGGTTATTTATTTCGAGCAGAAATTTTCTTGGGGTCTTTCTCTGTAGGAAAAAAGTCAGTCACGTAAACCGTCTTGTCTTTTTGATCCACATAGTAAATAATTTTCACTGTTGCTTTTGACGTACGTTTAAATAAAATATACCGATAGGATTTCTTTCGGCTCACCAACTTCTCTTCAAGGCTTCCCCGGTGGTAAAGTCTGTCAAGACTTAAAGTCATTTCATTTAGCTCTCTGGCAACTTCTTCCGCCCGATCCAAGGACATGTATTCATACAGGTATTCCACCAGTTCATAAA
>JAIENH010000388.1 GCA_019751475.1 Cyclobacteriaceae bacterium | reverse complement strand
CCATGCAGTCGTGCTACCATGACAATGCTACGTTTTCCGACCCGGCCTTCAGAAACCTGAATGTGCAACAAGTGAGGGCTATGTGGCAAATGCTGATCACGGCCGGAAAAGATCTGCGGGTTGTTTTTGCCAACGCACAATCAGATGGAGTGATTGGCTCGTGCGATTGGGAAGCCTATTATTCATTTTCTAAAACGGGACGAAAAGTACACAACGTGATTCACGCCTCATTTGAATTTAGTGAGGGAAAAATTTTGCGACATACCGATTCCTTTAATTTGTGGAAGTGGTCGGGCACGGCATTGGGGCCAGTCGGCACTTTGCTTGGATGGACTCCTTTTATGAAATCAAAAATCCGGATCACCGCCTCGCGTTCGCTTGAAAAGTTTATGAAGGAAAAACAGTAGCAACGTGCCTGAATGAAGCAACCAGAGGCATCTGTGGTTCCTTATTGCAAGCTTGCAAACGGCTGAAAACGAGCTTTGGGGCCCACTTTTTGACAATCGGACGTCTATTTGGCTCGCTGGAACCTCGTTAAAAACTTTGATAATAAAAATATAACGTATATTTGCCCGGTTAATTGATAATCGGCCCTGTGGCACATAGGTTTCCTGGTACTTCAGTCGTGTTGAGATTATTGGATTAACGGAACTAAATTATTTAACAAATTTCAACAGTACACATGAACATTTATGTAGCCAACATTCCCTGGAAGGCAACGGAAGACCAATTGAAGCAGCACTTTGCAGCGTATGGGGAAGTCACTTCTGCAAAGATCATTATGGACAAAGTCACTCAGCGCAGCCGTGGTTTCGGTTTCGTAGAGATGGCCGATGACAGCTCTGCACGCCAAGCCATCACCAGTTTGAATGGAGCGGATTTTCAAGGAAAGAGCCTCGTGGTAAATGAAGCTCGTCCCCGTGAAGAAAGACCGAACAACTTTCGCAGCAATAGCGGAGGTGGAGGCGGTTTCCGCAGAGGTGGTTTCAATCGCGAAGAGTAATACGATCCAAGTAGATACTTTAATGTCAGGCCCAAAGCCTGACATTTTTTTTGCTCAATACCTGTCAACAGCAAAAGGCTGGAGGTCAATAGACGCCTTCTGTTGATTGATTAATTCGCTTACCAGTTGTCCGGTGCCTGGGCCAAGACTCAGACCCATCATAGCGTGACCTGTGGCGACCACAAGATTTTTTATTCCCTTCACACGCCCGATGTAAGGCAGCCCATCCGGAGAACAAGGACGTAATCCGTGCCAAACACTCTCGCGAACGGGCATCTCGACTTTCATTTCAGGATAGTACTGTGGAATGGAATTGACAATACCTTTTACACGTTCCATATTAACGGAATGATCCACACCGGTGATCTCCATGGTGCCCCCGAAGCGCAGCGTGTTTCCCATAGGAGTTACCGCCACGCGGGCTTCCAGAAAAATGGATGGCACACGAACGTTTTTCTTTACATCGGAAATGGTAAAACTGTATCCCTTTCCTGCTTGCATCGGCACATTCAAATTCAATTGCTTGGCGAGCGCCCCCGACCATGAACCGGTAGCAATTACAACTTCATCAAACGCATAGTTGTTATCTCCAGCCGTAATACTTTGAATCTTTCCATTCCCTACAGAGAAATTCCTAACAGATGTGTTAGTTAGAAATTTAACGTTGTTGTCCTTTAAGAATGTGATCAATCCATTTATAAATGTCTGTGGCGTGATATGAGCATCTCCTGCAAAATAAACTCCTCCTCGCACATTTATCTTTACATCTGGCTCCAGTTGCTGTACCTCCTCGGCTGACAAAATTCTTGCTTCAATACCGTGGTCATTAGCAACCCTGGCAGTCTCTGCTTCCTCGTGCTCTGTTTCCTTTGTCTTGTACAACATCAACAAGCCCCGCTCATGATATTCAAAATCAAACGGCAGCTCTCTCGCCAGTTCCTGATATCGCGCCTTGCTGAATAAACTTAACTCTTTAAGTGCCGGAATGGAGCGTACCACATGCCTGGTTGTAGCATGTTTATAAAACTGATAACCCCAGGTGAGTAACTCCCAACTAAGTCGCGGTTTTACATAAAACGGACTGGTGGAATCAAACATCCAGCGGATGCCTTTTGAAATCATGCCGGGTGCAGCTAAAGGAATGATATGACTGGGCACAATCATACCCGCATTGCCAAAGGAGCAGCCGTCTTTCAAATCGCCCTGCTCAATCACGGTTACCTCATGCCCTGACTTACTAAGGTAGTAGGCCGTGCTTAAGCCGATGATGCCACCACCAATGATTCCGACATTCATGAATTGTTAATAATGAAATTTACAAGAAATGATTTTGATCTGAGCGTCCGTTACTTCGTATACCAAGCGGTGTTCACGGTTGATTCTCCTGGACCATTTTCCCTGAAGTTTATGCTTTAATGGCTCAGGTTTACCAATTCCCGAAAAGGGAGATTCTGAAATTACTGTGATGAGTAAGACTATTCTCGTGGCTATTCTGGGGTCAGTCGCTTTCCATTCATCAAGTTGCCTGAGAGCCTCCGGGCTAAAGAGAACATCTCTCATTTTAGGTATTTCTCCTGGAGTTCTGCTACTGTCATAGGTACTCCCTTGCCTCTCTCCAGGTCTTCAATTGACCGATACAAATGCTCCCGGTTGGCCTCCGTTGATAAAAGATATTCTGTTTCATCCATCGCATCCGTCACGGTGATTTCAATCTCCTTGTCTTTAAAAGCCTCCTTGATTGACTTCAGAATATCTTCTGAAAGCTGGTTCGCATTAAGCTTGTACGTAGTTGTCATATAATCAAAGTTATAAATTTCCTATATCACCTGAAATCCATACGAATACGGATCATCTTCCGGATCAATGGTGATCGTGTTGTGGCCATATATCTTCGCCCAACCTTCTACACTGGGAATTATAGCCTGCTTTCCCATCAATTCAGTAACCTCCTCTATTCTTCCAATGAACTTCGAGCCGATAATACTTTCGTGAATAAAGTCCTGGCCAGGTTTCAATTTTCCTTTTGTAAACCACTGCGCCAGCCGTGCAGATGTGCCTGTGCCGCAAGGTGAGCGGTCAATTGCTTTATCTCCATAAAAGACTGCGTTGCGCGCGGTGGAGGTCGGATCCATTACTCTACCTGTCCATAAAATATGACTACAAGAATTGATTGTTGGGTTCTCTGGATGAACAAACGTGTGCCTGCG
>JAIENH010000360.1 GCA_019751475.1 Cyclobacteriaceae bacterium | reverse complement strand
CCTTTCACTATTTCTTCAAAGGTAGGGACATAAAAAAGTCTCCTACATTTGTTCTAAAACAAACATAGGAGACGACCACGTTTATATGCACTTGATTGAAAGTGCGCCTTTTAACAAAGGACGAGAAAAAGCTTATTTAGGAGTTCCTGCAAACTTAGTTGCATATGCTTGCCGAGTCTCATTTCAACGAGGTGGTGGTGGATACCTGTCTTTCAATTCAAAAACTAAATTAATTGACCATTATGAAAAGACGCTTGGGGCCGTTCATTTCGGTGGGACTTTGATGGTTATAACCCCGGACAATGCTTTGAGACTCATTGACAAATACTTTAATGATTAGACTTATGGGAATAATTCGTGAACCTTTAGACGTTGACTTTGTAGTTGACCCAAGACCGTTGACTGACAAAGAAAGAAAAATGATAAGTGACTTTATCAAAGCCGACAAATTAAAAAGGGCTAAAACTTCAGACAGGCTAAAAAACAAACGGACTCAAAAGAGACGTCAAACAACAAAAGTAAGCTGAGGCGGAAGTGTACACAACAGTATGCAACCGATTTGAGTTCTAATGTAAAAGAGGATGAGTGACTCAGAAATCCAGGATTTTTTTCAGCGTATTGATAAGTTAACCCCTGAGCACAAGGCATTATTTGGAAAAATGAATGCTCACCAAATGATTTGCCACTGCACTGACCAGCTACGAGCTGCCATGGGCACAAAAGAGATGTTTAACGATGGCCAGGTTGACCCCAATGAAATTATTGCCATGACGAAAGCTGGAAAGACGGTGCCAACTCCTAAAGGACTTGGGCAAGTTGAAGGCGATGGAACAAAGCCTGGCCATTGGGACACTGATGTAAAACTTTTAAAGGAGCATATAGTAACCTTCTCTCAATTAACAGACGATTTCAGTTTTGCCGCACATCCCTATTTCGAACCCATGAATAAAAAGGGTTGGACTCGATTGATTATTTATCACCTCAACCATCACCTGGGGCAGTTTGGTATATGACGAATATTCAGCTACAAAATGAAACTATTCATCTTTATTACTTCCACCCTTGCTCTCTTCTCCTGCACCCGCGACCGCACAGAAGAAATAGAACAGGCCATGAGAGATTACGATCGTCACATCCTTCGCATGGATGCAGATTCAATTGGAGCAAGTTTTTTGCCTGACGGCAAATCAGGTGGTGAAGGTCAGCCTTTTATTATAGGGCCGGATTCTATCGCCAACTTTATAAAATCGTTTCAAGGCCTAAAAGTGTTAGATCAACAATCTACTTCTCAATTCATTGAACTAAACGCAGACTCTGCCAATCAAAAAGGAACCTATAAGCAGCGGGTGTTACTGCTTGAAAAAGGAGACACTTTAGAGCTTGAGGGCCAGTTTGAAGCTACATGGGTGAATGTGAACAAGTCTTGGAAATTACGAAAAATGTACACCGGCCATTACACGAATAAAAAGATTTAGCTGCACCCTGGCGAGAATGAATCAATGGTTAAATTCCGGTGAGGCATTGTCAAACAAATTTGGTTTACTATCTTCGTTAAGATGGCTCTTTCTCGGTGGAATACTTTTTTTCTCCTGTTTAGTGTATTGGGCTGCTTGGCCCAAACTGAAGCGGATGTTTCTGTTTTGATGGATAGCATATCAAAAGCAGAAAGCAACGGCAAAAAAATAGCACTGGCACTTAAAGGCCTTCGCATTTCAAATCTACCAGACTCCGTGCGGGCCGAATTTCATTTGCAGGCAGCAAACGGATATGAAGATATCTCTGACCCCGAGCATGTTATTCAGCATGATCTTGAAGTATTGAAGCTTCGATCTACTGATCGGCAGCAAGCGCTGGCTTTCAATGGTTTGGGGAATGGGTATCACGAGCTGGGCCGCTATGACGAAGCAAGAAAATACTTTACCACATCACTTGAAATTGCGAAGAAGCGAAACAGTCAGAACGATATTGCACGGGCACTTAATAACCTCGGCAACACATGGATTAAGGAAGAGAAGCTACCGCAAGCGCTTGATTTGTATTTACAGGCACTAAAGATTTGCGAGGAGGGGAAGATGATGAGGGGACTAAGTATCGTGATCAATAACATAGCGGGTATTTATAGGAAGCAGGGAAAACCGAAAGAGGCTTTATTGTTTTATGAAAAATCATTGAAGCTTGCCGACAGCCTTCATCTTACAGACGATGTTTCCTTTTACCTGAATAACATTGGCGAAGTCTATTCTGAAATGGGTCAATTAGAAAAGGCACTTTCTTACAAGTTGAAGGCCGTGGGAATCGCTGAAAAGAACCAGGACTTTAAAACGTTGGCCAACGCCTATCCCCAGTTAAGCCGAATTTATGCATTGCTTGGCAATTATAAAGAAGCCTACCGCTATGACACAAGCTTTGTGGCGTTTAGAGAGAAACGATTTACTGAAGAAACGGCCCGCACTGTGGCCGATATGCAAACCAAATATGATGTCGGACAGAAGGAATTAGAGAATCGATTATTACGGGACAAGGATGAAAAAAGCCAGTCGGTGATAAGGCTCCAGTACATTTCTGGTGCCGCCATGGTGGTTATCCTTTTACTTGTTTCACTGCTTGCCTGGCTTCAATACCGGAATAGTCAGCGAAAGGAAAAGTACAGTCAGGAGTTGGAGAGAAGCAAATTGGAAATAGAGACACAACGCAATCAGCTGGAGGAGTTTAATCATTTCAAGGATAAAATCTTCTCGATCATAGCCCACGACCTGCGCTCACCCATCAACTCGTTGCAAGGGATGGTTTCTCTTTTTAACGAGAAGCTCATGAAGGCTGAAGAAATGGAGCCACACTTCAAAGAACTGGGGGCGCGACTGAATTCCACTTCCACCTCACTCAATAACCTGTTGCAATGGTCGCGAAGCCATATGGAGAACATGGAGCCGACAGCAACGTCCATTAATGTAGAGCAACTAGTTACTGATGTAGCGTCACTTTTTTCGGAGCAAGCAAAGGCAAAGAGCATTCAGCTAAAAGCAGATGTGCCGAACGGGTTGACGCTCAAAGCCGATGAAGAGATGATGAAGGTTATTCTTCGGAATTTGATTTCTAACGCAATCAAATTTAGCCGCAGAGAGTCAAGCGTGATTATTCGCGCAACTAGTAACGATCATTCTTCTGTCATTGAGATTCAAGAT
>JAIENH010000326.1 GCA_019751475.1 Cyclobacteriaceae bacterium | reverse complement strand
CAACGCTACGCTGGGCGCTATTGTAAGGCCTATCGATTTTTTTCAGTTTGGTTTGTCCATCGCCACGCCCACAGGTTATCAGATCACCGACAACTACGTAGCAGCCATGAGCACCGCCTGGAAAAATTTTGAGTATACACCAGGAAGGTTCCTGAATAATGAATCGGCTTCAACCGACAATGTAACTTCCAGTTACGGGTTGTCCACCCCCTGGCGGCTTAGTGGAGGTGCAACCTTCTTCATTCAAAAGAAAGGTTTTATCAGTGTAGATATAGAGCGATTTAACTATGGCTCTACCAAATACAATTCCACCACTACAGGAGTATCTTATTCTGAAGACAATAATGAAATCAGAGGGCTTTACAGGTCAGTGTTTAATATCCGCGTGGGTGGAGAATACCGGTACGACAAGTTTCGCTTTCGGGCGGGCTACAGCATGATGCCCGATCCATTTCAGGTTGAACAAAACGGTGTGAGCAGAGCTTGGACAACGTACACAGCCGGGCTAGGCTATCGGACTTCCAAATTTTATGTCGATGTAGCGGCCGTGTTGGGTCAAGGTAGCAATTCTTACAGACCCTACCGGGTGCCAACACCCACCAGCCCGCTGGTGACGCAGAACAACAAGAGCACCACGATATTAGTTACCCTAGGTTTTCCGTTTTAACTTTTTCCACTATTCCCTTGACGGTGATATCGGCACCGGAAAACACAAAGTGTGCCTGACGATAGAACGAAATCCGGCTTGAGCGCATAAATTCAATTTGGTCTTTAAGCGCTTCCCGCGGAGTGTTGGCAAATAAAGGACGTTTACCGAGTTGCTGACTTTTGATCCGCCTGGTGATTTCTTTGGCGGGCACGTCTAAAAAAATGCTGGTACCAGCTTGGTTGATACTTTTCATATTATCAAAAAAACAGGGTGCTCCGCCCCCGGTTGCCAATACAAACGATTCGGTGGACGAACAAAACTCCTTCAAAACAGAAGACTCTTGCTGACGAAAATAGTCTTCACCCTTTTGTTTAAAAATCTCCGGAATCGTCATCACTTGTGTGCGTTCGATCTCCGCATCCAGGTCGAAGAACGGGATATGAAGTGCTTTCGCTAATTCCTTCCCCAGCGTAGTTTTACCCGAGCCCGGCAGGCCGATGAGAAAAATTTTGTTTAGGGATTTCAATCAGGATTGATTTGCCGTGCAATTAACACTTTTTGCAATCCCCTGAAAAGAGAAAGTCCATTTGACTTACGTAGAAATAAGTGAACGCTAAATGTTTACTTAGCCGTATCCGCGATGAACAACTGGTGAGTTTCAATCTTGAAACATCTTCACGGTTAAATTAAGATTTAGTTCAGCTGAAAGTGCCACAACTAATCTTTTGCAGCCCTTATTCATTGACCTGTAATCTTGAGTCTTCACCTCCTAATTATTCTATTGCAGGTCAGCGTTAAAGGCTTCATAATCCTCAAAAAACTTTGATAATCAATGGGTTAAAATAAATCCGCAGCGTTATATTTTCATACGGTTAACGTTTCATTAACTTGACATAGCAATCGAGGAGCATGAAGAGTTGGCTAATCATAGCGTGGCTTGTGGCTGTCAGTAGCCAGGGGCTTTCGCAAGACCTTGCTAGTCCGTGGGCCAGTTCGCTTGCGGTGCACCCGGCTTACCACAGGCACCTCCCAACGAACCGCTCCTACAGTTTCTTGCACCCAATGATGTGATCTACTACCACAAGTTTAAGATCATTACAAAGTCTGTCACTTCCTCGGCCGGTGGCCGCTTTAGCGGAGAGGGCATTGCGGAGATACCATTTTTAAATTACTCCAGCATCCGGGTGAATTTTGTTGGCATTGCCGTTACCCAGAGTCGCGTAGTAGTGGGCGGCATTGTAGAGAGCATTTACAATCCCAACAGCAAGGTGATCTACGTTACCGACAAACCTTTGCAAGAAGGAGCCGGTCAAAATCAAAATGGTCAAGGTACATCTGCTGTCGAGGTTATTAATTTTCCTGGCACTATTGCCGCTGTAACGGTAAACGACAAAGGTGAAGTGGTGGTGACAGATGCAGACGGCAAGCAGACTACCTACCCGCGCAAGAAAGACAGCAAGACAAGTGCCCATGGTGAGACGGTGATTACGGACGCTGCCGGAAACAGCTACACCGTGGGTAAAGATGGGAAGGTAAGCAAGGTGGAAGGTGGGAGGTTATCCCCTGGTGGAAATGCGAATGCTTCTGTAGATGGAACAGTAAAGTTCCCATTCTTTATCGTTTATGGTTGCGACATGGACAAGACAATTTTTTATTGCACCAGCACATCTTTGGATGCAAAAGTCAAGAGCGATTTAGAAGCGCTGATAAAAGAAAAAATGAGCAAGATTTGGTCGTACATGCCCAGCGATGTCGTGATCAATTCGGATTGCAAGGCCATTTATCCCGACTATGGAGAATTGAATGTGCGCAAAGGCTCCATATCATGGTCAGAGAAAGAGAAAAAGATTTTCTTTTCAAACCTGGCTGACAACTATGACTATGCATGGAAACTGAACGGGGCAGAATACACCGTTACAGAACCGCTTGCCGTCAAAGACCTGAAAACAGGCAGTAACAGTTTGGAACTGCAAGTAATGGAGAAGGCCAAAGGATCACTGTTCTCGAAAGTTATCCTACAAGTAGAGAGCGGGGCGGTGGATATGGCCAGCTACCGCCTGCGCGTGGACAGGAACGGCAAAGTCTATTACTACAATGAAAACGCTAATATTGGTAAGGACAATGGTGAATTGCCCATTGACAATGAAACCGTTGCGCTCACCCTGGAACACAAAGAAGGCAATGATTGGAAAGCAGTGGAGAATACGGAATGGAGCTTGGACAAAGAAAAAGCGGACACGGCAACCAAGCTGTCTGTGATATTCAACGATAATACCACTCACGGCTATGTTGATGCCCTGATCCCCGGCAGCAACAAGACATTGCGTGTGAACTTTGACGTAAAAGGTGCATTGAAGGCCGAAGAAGCCAACACTATACTGAATGTGGAAGTACGGGGGCTTTCCACCAAGAATGAAAACAAACGCAGGGAACTCTTCGCTTGGTCGATGGGCAAGATAAAAGAAATAAACCCTACGTTATACAATTACATGACCGGGCAAATAGCTTCTACCCAAGCTTACATT
>JAIENH010000209.1 GCA_019751475.1 Cyclobacteriaceae bacterium | reverse complement strand
ACAACCCTGCGCGCAAAAAATACAAGGGACTGGAAGATTATAAGGACAACATCCCTGACGTAAAGGATGAAATTGACTTGATCAAAACGTATGGTGCACCTACTGTTGCCGTCACCGTGAATACCATGAAGATGAAAGAAACTGATGCGCGGGCTTATGCTTCCGCGAAAGAAAAAGAGTTGGGTATTCCTGTCGTGTTGCCGTTGGAAGATGGAGTAGGCAGGTTGTTGGAAGGGTTTAAAAGGATGATCAATAATCAATCCTGAAATTTATTTGAAGTGCGTATATTTGATTCATGATTGATGTAAACGAAATATTGAATTTGCCAGCAGAAGAAAGACAAAAGATAGCGGACTTGATTTTGGAAAGCCTCGAATTAGAGCAGGATGATTCAGGTATTACGGAAGAACAGAGGATTGAATTGGAAGCGCGTTTGGAGGAATATGAAAGTGGCAGAAATACAAAAACGTATTCGTGGGAGGAAATCAAAATGAAGCTTCATAAATAGATGAGGCCGGTATGGTTCAAGGAACAAGTATTTCAAGACCTGTTGGAGATTTATGAGTGGTATGAGAATGAACAACCTGGCCTTAGCCTTAAATTTGAAGAACGCTTTGACACTGCAATTAATTTTTTAGAAACAAATCCTTCCGCTTATCAAACCACAAAAAGAGGCTTTCGTGCCGCTCAATTGAAGCAATTCCCGTATCGAATTTTTTACAAAGGTGTACGAAACTGAGATAGTGATATTCGGAGTTTTTCATTCCAAGAGGAACCCACGAACCATTCAAGGAAAAATACGCAAACGCAAATGAAGATTAAATCCCTCAAAATCTGGCAGACAGACCTCGGCAACACAAAACCGTATACCATTGCCTTCAAAACGGTGGACGAAGTTCTCAATGCCTTCGTGGAAGTAACGCTTGACAACGGCATGACCGGTATTGGTGCCGGAAATCCAAGTGAATACGTGACCGGTGAGCACCTCGATCAGACCATGGCCAGCCTTACGGAATCAAACCTTTCTTTTTTGGTAGGCCGCGACATTCGCGAGATCAACCAATTGATTTTCGAGATCACGCAAAAGTTTCCCAAAACCCCGGCTGCACGTGCCGCCCTCGACATCGCCCTGCACGATGCGTTTACCAAATTTCTGGGTGTACCATTAGTGAAATACCTGGGCCAGAAGATTCACACCATGCCAACATCCAACACCATCGGCATCAAGAATGTGACCGAGACGCTGAAAGAAGCAGAGGAGTATGGCAAGCTTGGATTCAAAGCGCTGAAAGTAAAGACTGGCAAAGAACTGGAAGAAGACATCGAACGCATCGTCAAGCTACGTGAGAAGTTTGGAAAGAAATTTTTTATTCGCGTGGATGCCAACCAGGGCTATACATCCGCGCAGACAATAGCATTTTACAATCGCACGAAGTCGTTGGATGTGGAGTTGATTGAGCAGCCCCTTCCTGCCAAAGCCGTGGCCGACATTCGGCAGTTGCCCGAAGAAGTGCGTGAGAAAATTGCAGCCGATGAATCCTTGCTTTCACCGAAGGATGCGCTGGAGTTGGTGAAGCCACCCCGAGCCGTTGGCATATTCAACATCAAGTTGATGAAGTGCGGAGGTGTGCGCGAAGGTCTCAAGATTGCAGAGATTGGTTTTCACGAAGGCATTGACCTCTTCTGGGGTTGCAATGACGAAAGTATCATCAGCATTACGGCCGCCCTTCATGCAGCATTTGCCAGCGCCAATACCAAATACATTGACCTTGACGGCAGCCTTGACCTGGCTCGCGATATTGTGAAGGGAGGCTTTGTGCTGAAAGACGGTATGATGACTTGCTCCGACAAACCCGGTCTGGGAGTAGAACGCGTGGCCTGACAACTATGCACAGGTGGGTACTCATCTCGACTTTGTTGTTAGTGTGGGTACCTGCGCTTGGGCAAACTACTAAACCATCTATTGAGGTTGTAATTTTCTTGGGATTGGAATGCCCGGTATCACAAAAGTATATGGCCCGGCTCAATGAAATCTCCCAGCGATACAAAGACGTGGCGTTTCAAGCCTACGTGCCTGAGCAGGTAAGCAACAAGGCTGTCAAGAGCTTTGTCAACGAGTACCAGTCTAAATTCCCCATCAAAAAAGACGTCAAGTTTTTGCAGGCGAAGAAGTTTGCTGCACGGATCACGCCCGAAGTTTTTGTGATGCAGGCTGGTGAAGTGAAATATCGCGGTGCCATCGACAATTGGTTTTATGAATTGGGCCACTACCGCATAGAGACCACCGAACACTACCTCACTGATGCGTTGGACGCGATCCAGGCAAACCGGAATCCTGCGATTAAAGAAACCGAGGCCGTAGGTTGCTTCATCCAAGTGCCGGAAACAACTAAGCAATCTCATCGTCATTAGCATTAGTAGAAATGTTTGACGAGGCGCTTACATTCAGGGCAGACCTTTTTTTCTGAGCGGGCGCGTTGGCCCGGTCGAAATGCGGGGGTGGCCCAGCATGTGCGTGGGCAGCATATTTCGACCTCCCCTTTTCTTTTGGAGCTTTTCTTTTGGGGAAGCAAAAGAAAAGCGGGAAGATAAATAGAGCCCTTGATAGTGATGATACAAGTAATAAATAGGAGCAAGTTTTGAAAAGGGATTTTTTTCGCGACTTATTTTTTAAATGGCCTCAAGTAAAATCCCACAACTTCGCAGCTTGATTACTTTTTGACGCTAACTTTGCCAGATGCGTGCAGGTGTTTTATTACTTCTTTTGTGCAGCCGGTTGGCCAGTTCGCAGCCCGTCACTTTTTTTAAAGACATTCAGCCTATTCTTATTAAGAATTGCAGCGAGTGCCATCGGCCGGGTGGTATCGGGCCATTCAGTTTGCAGACTTATGAAGAAGTGAGCAGCAAAGGCAAGTTTGTGGCCCACGTCACGCAAACCAAGTACATGCCTCCCTGGAAAGCCGATCCCTCGTTTCGTTCTTTTCGCAATGAACGAACGCTTTTGGCTGCTGACATCGAGCTAATTGACACGTGGGTAAAAGCCGGAATGCCGAAAGGAAAAAAAGTAAAGCAGAAAATTACTTTGGTAGCCAACCATTCACCAAAGCCAGACTTGAGTATTCCCATGACAAGCAACTATGCCATTTCTGATAAAGGCGTGGAGGAC
>JAIENH010000363.1 GCA_019751475.1 Cyclobacteriaceae bacterium | reverse complement strand
ATTTAAAAAAAATCGTGCGAGTCCCATATGAAAACATAGTTATTTTGCGATTCTATATTTTAGTCGGACAACAGTGTAAAATTAAATAATTCGACCATCTTTCGGCAACTCGTGCATTTCAATTTTAGATTTGTTGCCAAATTACCCCATATTCTGGCATGAATGTGGTTGTTTGTTGATACACGCATAACCAACTGTCTGTGAAACGTATTTTACTCGCTTTTCTTGCATTGACCGCTTGCAGTCCGTCTATTACCAATTCGAGCTTGAAGACGGACCTCCAAAACACTAAGCCGACTTGGTTGAGCACCAAGCCTCAAACCGACTCGTATTTTGTGGGCATTGGCCACAGCAACAAGGATGGCGCCAACAACTACGTGCAGGAAGCTAAGAAAAGCGCACTCGAGGATTTGGTGTCGGAGATAAAAGTAAATGTATCGTCTACATCGGTGCTTACGCAGATTGACGAAAACAAAGAGTTTCGCGACAAATACGAGCAAATGATACAGACCACAGCTGCTGATGAGATTGAAGAATTTGAATTGGCCGACTCATGGGAAGATGAAAAAAACTACTGGGTGTACTACCGGCTCTCCAAGCAGCGTTACCGTGAAATTAAAGAACAACAAAAGCGCGATGCCGTAACCCTCGCACTGGACTTTTTCACAAAGGCAAAACAATCAGAACGGAGCAACAGCCCCATTCAGGCACTGGGTTTTTACTACCAGGGTTTTCGTGCTGTGGAGAAGTATCTGGCAGAGCCCATTTCACTCACCTTCGAAGGCAAAGAGATCATCCTTACCAACGAGATTTATGCCAGCATGCAAGAGCTCCTGGATAAATTTCAGCTAACGGCCACACCCTCACAGCTTACGCTGAACAGGCGCGTAACACAAAGTAGTCAGTCGGTAGTAGTCAAGGCCATTGACAAAGCAACCAAAAAAGCGGTGAATGACCTACCCCTGAAGGCAGCCTTCGACAAGGGATCGGGTAATGTTTTCCCTACCTACAAGACAGATGGCAGTGGAGAAGCAAAAATTTTGCTTACCAAGATTGGATCGCGTGACCTGGAGCAAACCGTAGGCGTGAGTGTTGACTTGCTCGCTTTCGCGGGGGCAAATCCTTCGGAGGTGTTTTCCTACGTGTCATCGAAGATGAATGCGCCCAAGACGAGCATTTTGTTGCAAGTGCAGCGGCCATTGGTTTATCTCACTTCCGTGGAAAAGAATTTTGGCGTGCCGCGCACCAATCAGCAAGTCACCAATCGCATCAAAAATTTTCTTACCAGCCAGGGATTTGAATTTACTGATCAAAAAGAAAAGGCAGAGCTGGCTGTGGATATTACCAGTGATTCCGAAAAGGGATCTGCTTCCGGTAGCATTTTCATTTCGTACGTCACCAGTGTGGTGCGTGTCAGCACGATGAAAGACAACAAGGAGATTTATGCTACCACCCTGGATCGTGTAAAAGGCTATAGTCTGGACTATGATCGCGCCAGCCAGGAGGCATATAATAAGTCGCTCGAACTGCTTGACAAGGAGAAGATGCCCGAATTGCTAAACGCTATTTTACAGTAAAAAACCTCTTTTTTTAGCATAAAAATGGCCATTGACCTCAAAATCGAAGAAAAAATCGGCTGATGAATAGTGTGGCCTGTTAATTGCAATGACTAACTTGCACAACCAAACTCAGAAATAAATATGAAACAACTATTTCGTCTCTCGTATGTGGTAGTGGCTGTAGCTGCTATTCTCTTTGCCGGATGTAAGGCAAAACAAAAAACGCCTGATGGTGAAAAAGAAGTAACGGTACCTTGCTCAGGTCCTGACTTCTTTACCAGCGACAAAGCATTCCGCTCGAACTCCATTGGCGAGAGTATGGATCAGGTGACTTCCAAAAAGAAGGCCCTCACCAACGCCCGTAATGAACTGGCTCAATCCATTCAGACTACGGTGAAGACGGTGACTGATAACTATACCAACTCACGCTCCATGAACAGAAAAGAAGAATTGGAGCAACGCTTCGAGCAGTTAAACCGCGAAGTAGTAGAGCAGACTCTTTCGGGTGTGCGCACAATTTGCGAAAAGCTGGTGCAGACCAAAGACGGTAACTACAAGACTTACATTGCTATTGAGCTGTCGGCTGATGCATTGGTGAAGCAATACAATGAGCGTCTTTCTAAGGACGACCGTCTGAAGATTGATTATGACTACGAGAAGTTCAAAGACACGTTTGATAAAGAAATGCAAAAACGTGCTCAAGGAAATAACTAAGAGCAATTAATTTGATAGAGCGTCCCGACAAGTCGGGGCGCTTTTTTATTTTGCTTACTTTCATCCTATGGCAGGATATTCAGGCACACCGCGCCTTAAGAAGCTTGGCATAAAGGCCGGCCACGCTGTTTTTGTTATCAACGACCCAGATGCCTACTGGGGTTGGGTAAGTCCCTTGCCGGAAGGCGTGCAAGTGAAAAGCAAACCCACTGCACACTCGCTTGATTTTGTGCACCT
Organism: Cyclobacteriaceae bacterium; assembly: GCA_019751475.1. GTDB lineage: Bacteria > Bacteroidota > Bacteroidia > Cytophagales > Cyclobacteriaceae > ELB16-189. The sequence goes on along the minus strand of JAIENH010000363.1, from coordinate 647 downwards.
TTTCGTGAAAGAGCGAAAAGCTTTTGAAAAGGAAACCTTGCGCTGCAAGAAGTTCTTAAAACCCGATGGCATGATCTGGATCTCATGGCCCAAGAAATCATCCAAAGTGCCAACCGATCTGGATGAGAATATCATTCGCGACTTTGCTTTGAAAAATGGCCTGGTGGATGTGAAAGTCTGTGCCGTAGACGATACCTGGTCGGGTCTGAAATTGGTAATTCCTGTAAAGGACAGAAAGGCCTGAATGATTAATGGATACCCAGCGATTGCTGTATCCCCTCCAATGATTGCCCTTTCGTTTCCGGCAGCGCCTTCCACGCAAAGAATAAGTGCAGGAGCATCATCACGCTAAAAAAAGTAAAAGCATACGCTCCACCCAATGTTGATGATTCGGCAAAAATCGGGAACGTCCAGGAGATGATGGCGGCCATGATCCAATGCGTGAAGCTGCCCAACGTCTGACCTTGCGCTCTTACTTTGTTGGGAAATATCTCAGAAATAAATACCCAAATAACGGCTCCTTGCGAGAAAGCAAATGAACCAATGAAAACGAATAAATAAATGGGAACGAATCCGCCAAGATTATTATTAAAAAAAGCCTGTGAAACCAATGAAAGCGATATAATTAGTCCAACCGACCCAACAAT
>JAIENH010000569.1 GCA_019751475.1 Cyclobacteriaceae bacterium | reverse complement strand
GCCAGGCTTCAACCGCACAGCTACAAAGGGATTGTTGATGCGACCAAAAGCCTCATTGTTGTACAGCACCAAGGGCGTGATCTCATCCCGTAAGGATTGAAAGTGAAAATTCTTCACCACACCAATAATAGTAAAGTATCGAGTAGTGGTTGTACCATCCGGGTTATTGCCAACGTTCGAAAGTTTTCTACCGATCGGATCAGTCAGTCCCATGGTTTTAATAGCCGTCTCGTTGAGCAATATGTGTAGCGAGTCGTTGGTTTGCTTAGAAAAGCTGCGCCCCTCTTTGAGTTCAAACCCAATCATGTCAGCAAAATCATCATCCATGACCATGGACTTCACCGTCAGGATGTCGCTGGCTCCTTCTGCCTGAAACTGATCACCAAACACATCGTCACGGTTACCAGGCCGTGAACTGGTACCTGCTGCGGCTTGCACTTCCGGAATGTGCCTGAGCCGTTCAATGAACGATTCTGTTTTCTTCTCTAGTACCTGGGCTCGTTCGATCATTAAGATTTGTTCTTTGTCAAAACCAAGCTTCTTGTTTTGCATGTACTCCATCTGGTCAGTCACCACCAGCGTGCCAACTATCAGAACAATCGAAATCATAAATTGAACAATAACAAGCCCGTTGCGAAGCCACGAGCCTTTACCACCACTGCTAAAGTTTCCCTTCATCACCACGACGGGATTGAAACCACTGAGGAAAAATGCCGGATAAAGTCCCGCCAAAATCCCGACTACAAGAGCAAACGCAAACATCCCCATAAGGGAAATTGCATTGAATGAAAACCCGAGCGACTTGCCCACCAGGTTGTTGAAGAAAGGTAGGGTAAGATAGGCCGCTGCTACCGCCAGGGCCATCGCCATCATAGACAATACGATGGCTTCCGTTAGAAACTGGACTATTAATTGCAAGCGAAAAGAGCCCATTACTTTTCGAACGCCTACCTCACGGGCGCGCTCAGCCGAGCGGGCAGTAGCGAGATTCATAAAATTGATACAGGCAATCACGAGTATGAGCAACGCAATGAACGAAAGGATGTACACGTATCGAATGTTGCCACCAGGTGTGATCGTAAATTCAAGATTTGTTGGATCGAGATGAATGGAAGTGAGCGGCTGTAAGAAGTAACGATAACCGTTCCCGGCTCTTTTGTAGTCGTCCCACGATTTGCCCAAGTCACGTTCGATGTGGCCTTTGGCATACGTGTCCACCATGGCGGGGAACTTCGCCTCCAGCGCCTTTACATCCGTACCTGGTTTTAGTTTAACATACGTGTGCGAATCAAAAGCTGTGTAGTTTTCTGAATTGATAAATTGTTGAAACTGCGGCCCAGCCAGTGACCCAACAAAATCAAAACGCAGATGCGAATTGCCAGGAAGGTTTTTAAACACACCCGATACTTTGGATTCACCCAAATCACCGGAGAGCACCTTTCCGATCGGGTCTTCTTTTCCAAAGTACTTGGTGGCCATGTCTTCCGAGATAATAACCTGCTTCGGAAAAGCCAGAGCCGTCTCTTTGCTTCCCCGCACCAACTCAATATCAAAAAACCGGAAGAAGGAAGAATCGGCCAACAGAAAATAGTCTTCTTCAAACGACCGCAGTTCGGTGTCACTCACTTTGTAGGTAATAACTGCGTCTTTATTTGGGCCAAAGATGTGCATCACGTTTTCAACCTCAGGAAAATCACGCTGCATGGCACCGGCAAACGAATGAGGTACCACGGAATAATAGGTAACATGGTTAGGATACTTTCGCTCCAAAGCCATTTTGTAAATGCGATCACCTCCAGGAAAAAATGTGTCGTACGAAAACTCGTATTGCACATACAGCACAATCAGCAGGCAGGCGTTAATGCTCACAGCCAGTCCCAGTACATTAATGGCCGAGTAAACCTTCTGCTTGATAAGGCTGCGAAAGGCGATTTTGATATAGTTTAGAAGCATGTGAGTAAGATGAGGTGATTGGGAAGAAAGTTCAAAAGGAGATACTCATTTTTGAGCTTTTGGTTACGTGTTAGGGTGGTTTTTACATGAAAGGCCGCGAAATGGGTCTGCTAAGCAAAATGTGAAGAAACCTTTACCTTTGTCATCCTGTTGAATACACCATGTTGAAGTTTATAATCATACTCATCCTGATCATCTATATTTTGAACAAGGTGAGTGTTTTCTTTTTCCGGATGGCCGGCAGGCCTCAGCAAGCGCCACCTAACTTCAGAAGGCCCGCAGATGGCAGCATTCACGTGGATGCAGCGCCCAAGAAGAAAAAACGCGGGGGCGTAAATGGCGGAGAGTACGTGGATTACGAAGAGGTGAAGTAATTGTTTGATATCCCGTGGCTCGCATTCATTTTTATAAATATCAGGCAGCCGGCAACGATTTTGTGTTGGTGGATAATCGCGACCGCGCGTTGTCATTTTCCAGTGCACAGATTTCAAAACTTTGTGACAGGCGCTTTGGCATTGGTGCCGATGGACTGATTCAACTCAAGAACGGTGGGGCACATGACTTCACCATGATTTACAACAACAGCGATGGCAGCGAGAGTTTTTGTGGAAATGGCTGTCGCGCTGCCGTGCACTTTGCGAATCACCTGGGCATTATAAAAGATAGCGCTACATTCAACGCATACGATGGCACGCATACGGCACAACTGCTTGCACCTGGCATTGTCAAGTTTTCCTTACGGGATGTATCCACCATCGAGAAGAAAAGCGAACATGACTATTATGTAAACACCGGCACTGACCACAACGTGCGTTTTGTAAAAAATCTAAAAGACTTCCCGGTGGTGGAAGAAGGGAGAAAAATTCGCTACAGTGAAATGTATAAGCCGCGGGGCACCAACGCCAATTTTGTAGAGTTGATGGACGGAAACCGTGTGTCCTTCCGGATTTATGAACGTGGGGTGGAAGACGAAACTTACTCCAGCGGATCGGGCGCTACGGCTTGCGCCCTCGTGAGCGCTCATGTGCATGGTCTTACTTCACCGGTACAGCTTTCAGCCAAAGGAGGCGAGCTTACTGTTTCATTTACTCGTGATTCTGAAAAATTCACCAATATATTTCTAACCGACCCGGCAGAATTGGTGTTTGAAACGGACTGGGAAATCTAGAGATCAAGGTGTCTTGTTCCATTGATGTGAAGCTGT
>JAIENH010000410.1 GCA_019751475.1 Cyclobacteriaceae bacterium | reverse complement strand
AGTTCAGAACCCACGCGATAAGCAGATGGCCGACAACCTTATTTTTCTATCCAAGCTTTATCCAAACAAGAAGATTATTGCCTGGGGTGCTTCGTATCATTTTGCAAATGAAATTGGAACGATTGAGCTTACACCAATGTCTATCCGCTATGGTCATCGACTGGATAGCGTTATGAAAAGTAATGAGCCAACTGATTTAGCCCGCGATCTGGATGGGGCCGTGCCAATGGGAAAGCTGCTAAAGTCTTATTTTTGGAATGACTTGTATAGTATTTCCTTTTCGTCTTTCGATGGTTCGTTTGGCATGCTCGGCTACTCACCTACGAGTTTTGAAACAATCACTCCTCCTCAAGGAAGCATTGAAGCTTCTTTGGTAGCGCAAAACTATCCAATGAGCTTTGTGGACTTCACCTCAATGCCATCATCAAAATTTTATTGCTCTGCTATGGGAAATGTGCCGCTGTACGCACCCTGGAAGAATATTTTTGACGGACACCTATTTATTAAAACATCCTATCCTCCGTCCTTTCCCGATCCTACTGCGACTTCACCAACAAACGCACCTAATTCCCTGATCGTAAAAAAGATCAAAACGGGCCATCGATCCATCAGGGGGCGAGTGATTGATGCGGAAACGAAAGCACCTGTGAGTTACGCCAATATTTATTCCGCAGGATCCAACATTGGCGTGGCATCAAACGAACAAGGTGAATTTATTTTTAATCCTCCAAGCTCGGATCAGCAAGTCAAGCTGGTTTTTTCTTCGGTCGGGTACCAGACGGACACGCTAACACTGCGGGAACTTCGAAACAAGACTGTAGTTGAGCTCCTGCCGAAGACGTACTTGCTGAGTGATATAGTGGTGCGATCGAAGCCATTGACCGCAAAGGATATTATCAAGCTGGCGGAAAAAAGCATTTCTGAAAATTATCTTCAAGAGCCACACAACCAGGAATTGTTTTACCGTGTAAAATCTTTTACGGAAGACTCGGTGGTGTCAAATGAGGAAGCCACTGTTGTGCTATTCAACAATCTTGGATATCAATCCGGACTAAATCAAACAAAAAATATCAAGGGAGATATTCTCCAGTTTAGAAATACGACAAAAGAAACTCAAAGCGATAAATGGACTGGCGTTGGGTCGCTTTGGCTCATGTATGGACATGATATCGTGCTCGACAAGTCGAATGTGCTGCACCGCGTTAATTATTATGATGCTACTCTGGCCGGTGTAACCGAGTTTGACGGACGAAAAGTTTACAGGATTGAGTTTGTCTGCAAGAAACCGGGTGCCTACACGGTTGGCTTTGGATATCCATCACCTCAATCAGCAGAAGGCACTATTTATATAGATGTGGATACGTATGCCATTTTAAAGTACGAATGCCTCATCCAACGAAAATCATGGAAAAATAAGCGAAACCCGGAATGGACAACCTATCCGTATGGTCACTATTTGACGCAGACCTACAAGCGCATGGGTGATCGGTATGTGTTGAGCTACATGAAGCGTGTTGATTTCAGCATAAACACGAATACTTCTACACAAAAATCTTACAAGGATGTGCAACTATTTGAGCTACTGTCTACCAATGTGATATTGAAAGATTTAGTCATCCCTCAAAAGTCAATGATCAATATAAAAACTGGTGCAGAGCCGAAGCAGGATAGAGACTTTTGGTCAACGCACAACATCGTTCTGGAAGATGGCTTGCGGTCGTACGACCGGTTCTTTACAAAACAGAATTAAAATCGTGACCAACCGACCCCTCCTTCTCATTTTTTATCGCAACCCAGAATTGGGAAAAGTAAAGACACGCCTCGCCAAAACGGTAGGCAATGAAAAAGCACTGAAGATTTACCAACAACTGGCGGAGCACACTCGGCAAATTACCCGGTCGTTGAAATGTGATAAGGCTGTTTATTATTCCCACACGGTGGAGAAGCAAGATGTATGGCCGAATAATATTTTTCAAAAACGTGTGCAGCAAGGTGCTGACCTGGGTGAAAAAATGCAACATGCTTTCGCGGAAGGATTTGCATCTAACTACGGCCCCATCTGCGTCATCGGCACCGACTGTCTTGAGCTGACTGCAGAGATCATTGATCAGGCGTTTCATGAATTGCGGCACCATGATTGGCCCGGCCCGCGATGGAGGCTATTATTTGTTGGGGATGAAAAAACTTTACCCAATTCTTTTCGAAAACAAGACCTGGAGTACCGATTCTGTCTGCTCCGATACCTTGGCTGATTTTGGAAACTTACGTGTGACTCACTACGCACTGCCCACCCTCACCGATGTAGATGAGGAGAAGGACTTGCCGGCAGCATATCAATTTTAAGCTAAGCACGGATTCCTCAGTGTAGAGACAAGTCCTAAAAAATACAGAAGGGAAGCTGTTTCTATAAATTCTTCTTCAACGCTAACTCTTTTATATGCCGGTCGATCCAGAACATCATAAAAATAGTGATGATCATGGTGGCATTGACTACGTAGCCCAAAATATCATAGTGCTGTAGCATGCCATCAGGAGTTTGAAAAACAATCATGCCTGCTATGGCCGAGGCAATGCCCCCGGCAATTTGCTGCACGGAGGCGTTGATGCTCATGAACGCGCCACGGTCTTGCGGCTCTGGCACAGCCGACATCAGCGCAGACGAAGTAATCATGCGACAGGTAATGCCTGCAAAACATGATCACGCTGATGACAATCACCACCCACATCGGGGTGATGCCCATGGGAGTGTAGATGGCTACCATCACGCAACTGATCAGTGTGCCAATAGCGAAGACTTTAAACTTTCCTACTTTATCACTCAAGCTTCCGATCAGCGGCCCGGTGGCGATAGAAAAAAGCCCGACAATAAAATAGACCATTGGAAGTTGCGCCATCGTCAGGCCCAGGTTGTTGGTGCTGAAAGCGCTGCCGAAGGGCATCAGCATAAATCCGCCCGTAGCGAGCAACGTAGTGCTGATGTAGCCCTTCACATAATCGGGTACCGAAAATGTTTTAATGAGATGCTGAAATGCATTGCGATCGGATTTGATTTTCAGGTGGTCGGTTACTGGCCTAATGTCACTAGTGTTTTGATATTACTCAAAGATATTCAATTGGTTAGGAGAAAACAGTTCATTGACATTTTGTTGTGTTG
>JAIENH010000755.1 GCA_019751475.1 Cyclobacteriaceae bacterium | reverse complement strand
ATCCGCCTTGAGCGTGTAGTCTTTCAGGTCTTTGGTGTACTTATGACAAATGGTGACCGTAGCGTGTCCCTGCTCCACCAGCATCATGCTCAGCGGAGCGCCCGCAATACGACTGGCACCCACCACCACACAATTTTTTCCTTCTGTATCGATATCGTACCTGCGCAACAACTCCATCACACCAAAGGGTGTGGCCGGCATGAGCAATGGCACCTTAGAGATGATGCTGCCAAAATTCCGGTTAGTGAACCCGTCCACATCTTTGTCGGGGCGGATTTTATCGGTAATACGCTCTACGGAAATGCCTGGAGGCAATGGCAACTGCACGATGAACCCATCCACATCGTCATCATTGTTCACATGGGTGATGTGTTTGCTCAATTTCTCCTCAGAGATCGTATCAGCAAAGCGCATCATGGTATAATGAAAGCCTACGTCTTTGCATGCCTTCACCTTGTGATCCACGTACGTCTGGCTCGCACCATCATCCCCTACGAGGATAAACGCCAGGTGAGGTATCTTCTTGCCGGCCAGCTTTCGCTCTGCCACTTTTTGTGAAATCTCCTGCTTGATTTCACCTGCCACCTTGCGGCCATCGATGAGGGTGTAGGTCTTCGTATCGGTCATCCTTTTCCGTTGCTTCGTTTATGAATAACACTGAGAAAATACTGGTTCATTTTGGATTGCATCCGGCTAAATTCTAATTGGTCCTTAATAGATTGCTCAAGCTTTTTATCGAAAGCTTCCATCCGCTTTTCATGGGCATCCATTCGTCTATCAAAGGCTTCCATTCGCTTATCAGTAGCGTCCAGCCGCTGATCAATTTTCTCAAGTCTTTTTTCGGCCATCACCATGCGTTTGATAGTGAGATCCATTCGCTTGTCAAACTTTGCATTGCGCTGGTCTTGAGCCATGCCTTTTCGATGAAGCTGATCTAACTCTATCAGCATTTCAGCGATTACCTCGTCATAGTTCTTTTCCATAGGAAATGATTTTGGTCAATCAATCTTCAACACCGCCATAAACGCCTCCTGTGGTATCTCCACCGAGCCCACCTGCCGCATGCGCTTCTTTCCTTTCTTCTGTTTCTCCAGCAGCTTGCGCTTACGCGAAATATCCCCTCCATAACACTTGGCCAATACGTTCTTGCGCATGGCACTCACCGTTTCGCGGGCGATGATCTTCTGACCGATGGTGGCCTGTATCGCCACTTCAAACATGTGCCTTGGAATCAATTCTTTCAGTTTTTCGCACAACTTCTTGCCCCACTCGTAGGCCTTGTCGCTGTGGACGATTGCAGACAATGCATCCACCTTATCACCGTTGAGCTGCACATCCAGCTTCACCATGTCGCTTTCGCGGAAGCCAATCAAATGGTAATCCAATGAAGCATACCCACGTGAAATAGTCTTGAGCTTATCAAAAAAGTCGAACACAATTTCTGCCAACGGCATCTCGAAAGTTAACTCTACACGGTCGGACGTGAGGTAAATCTGATTTTTAATAATGCCGCGCTTGTCCATACACAGGCCGATGATGGCACCAATGTAGTCCGACTTAGAAATAATCTGCGCATTGATGTAAGGCTCTTCAATCACATCAAGCATAGTCGGGTCGGGCATCTCGGAGGGCGCATTGATCTCTATCACTTTTCCATTCGTGAGCATAGCTTTGAATTGCACCGAGGGCACGGTGGTGATAACCGTCATGTTAAACTCGCGCTCCAGTCGTTCCTGGATGATCTCCATGTGTAGCATGCCTAGGAAGCCGCAACGGAATCCAAAGCCCAGTGCAGCGGAGGTCTCCGGCTCCCACACCAGCGAGGCATCATTCAGCTGAAGCTTCTCCATGGAGGCGCGCAACTCTTCAAACTCATGCGTATCCACCGGATAGATACCGGCAAACACCATCGGCTTCACATCTTCAAAACCTTTGATGGCCTCACCTGGGTTGCTCACAAGCGTAATGGTATCACCCACCTTCACTTCCTTCGCCACTTTGATCCCGGAGATGAGGTAGCCCACATTGCCCGCACTGATTTCGTTGCGCGGATGCTTGTCTAACTTCAACACGCCTATTTCATCGGCACCGTATTGCTTGTCGGCATTTACAAATTTAATGAGGTCGTTTTTGCGCATCGTGCCGTTGAACACACGGTAATACACCTCAATTCCCCGAAAGGAATTGAACACCGAGTCAAAAATCATGGCTTGCAGCGGAGCGTTAGGGTCGCCCTTCGGAGCGGGTACGCGCGCCACCACAGCTTTTAAAATATCTTCTATGCCGATACCTTCTTTGGCGCTGGCGCGGATCACGGCACTGCGGTCGCAGCCGATGAGGTCTACAATCTGGTCGGTCACCTCTTCGGGCATGGCGGCCGGCAAGTCGATCTTGTTGAGCACGGGTATGATCTCCAGGTCATGGTCAAGGGCCAAGTAGAGATTAGATATTGTCTGCGCCTGTATGCCCTGGGCAGCATCTACGATGAGCAGGGCGCCCTCGCAGGCGGCTATGGAGCGGCTCACCTCGTATGAAAAGTCAACGTGGCCGGGGGTATCGATAAGGTTGAGGGTGTACTCCTTGCCGTCAAGCTTATAGTTCATCTGGATAGCGTGGGCCTTGATAGTAATGCCTTTTTCGCGCTCCAGGTCCATATTATCCAGCACCTGGGCCTGCATTTGGCGGTCGGTGAGGGTGCCGGTAAACTCCAGCAGGCGGTCTGCCAGCGTGCTTTTTCCGTGGTCAATGTGTGCTATGATGCAAAAGTTGCGGATGTTCTCCATGCCCGTCAGTCTGTCGTGGTTTAAGAGGGCAAAGGTAAAAAAGAAAAGCGGGCGGGGGCAAAAATAATGGCGTTTGGCATAGGAGTTACTCCTATGCCACGAGAAGAAATGGCAGGAAATTTATAAGCTTTGGGGAGTGAGGGGGTGGTTATTTAAAAGGAGTAAAAAAAACAATCCCGCTTGGGGGCGGGACTGCTTTAGATGTTTTGATAACGGAATAATCAGAAGTGTGAATTTTATTATTAACAAACACTGTTGTCCGACTAAAGTAGTAAAAGGGTGGTTTTAGGGCAACCCTTTTTTATGTCATTTTTGTAGTGCAAACAAACATCAATGACATGGATAAAGGTAAAACTTTTGTCGGACAGCC
>JAIENH010000391.1 GCA_019751475.1 Cyclobacteriaceae bacterium | reverse complement strand
GGCATTTCAGAAAATCAATTTCCTACGCGACTTGCATGCTGATTATTCCCTGATGGGCCGGACATATTTTCCCGGCATCAACCTGGAAAAGTTTGATGACCTCAACAAAAAGAAAATTGAAGAAAGCATCGCGGCCGATTTTGATGCAGGCTATGAGGGCATTAAGCAACTGCCGCGCAGTGCACGGTTTGGCGTCTATGTAGCCTACTTGTACTATAAAGCTCTCTTCAGAAAAATAAAGGCACTTCCATGTGAGCACGTTTTGAAAAGTAGGGTGCGCATACGCAACCGCTACAAACTTGCCATCCTTGGCTATTCATTTGTGAAACATCGACTCAACCTGATTTGATATGGAGCATGTAGTGTTGGTAGATGAAAACGACCAGGAAGTAGGCACCATGGAAAAAATGGAAGCGCACAAAAAAGGTGCGCTTCACAGGGCTTTCTCTGTTTTGCTCTTCAACAAAAAGGGAGAGCTGCTGCTGCAAAAACGCGCCTTGGGGAAATATCATAGTGCCGGCTTGTGGACGAACACGTGCTGTAGTCACCCGCTACCAGGTGAGTGCATCAAAGAGGCGGCCAAACGAAGACTGCGTGAAGAGATGGGCATCGATCTGCAACCAGAGTTTTCTTATAAGTTTATTTACAAGACCCCGCTGGAGAAAGGTTTGACTGAATATGAGTATGACCACGTATTCACAGCCGTGTATGATGGCGCTCCTGCCATCAATCAGGATGAAGTAGCCGAGTGGACATTCATCAGCTTGCCTGAACTAAAAAAGAAAATAGCGACTGAACCGGAGCGTTACACATATTGGTTCAGACTCATTGTAGGCCATAACAAGCTGGCTGCCTTTGGGTAGGAATCATTTTCAGCACGTAACAAGTCGGGCCGTTTCGCTGTTTAATCCATATGTTTAACTTTTTAAAGAAAGATCCAGTGAAAGAACTGGAAAAACAGCGTAAGAAACTGCTGGAAGAAGCTATGTACGTACAGCGCTCAGGTGATTTGCGGCTGTATGCTGAAAAGATGGTGATCATCGATAAACTTGAAAAGCAACTTGAAGCCCTACAGTCCCCCAAAAACTGACAACCTGATCACATCGTCCACAACTCTTTTCTGGTTTAGGCGTGACCTGAGGCTGCAAGACAATGCCGGTTTATACTTTGCCTTAAAAGAAAATGAGGAAGTCCTAACTATTTTCATTTTTGATACTACCATTCTCGATAAGCTTGAAGACAAAGCCGATCTGCGCGTAGCGTTCATTCACCAGTCGCTTACGCTCATGCAAAAGCAGCTGGAAGAAATGGGGAGTTCGTTATTGATACTTCATGGCAATCCGGTTGAAATATTTAAGGAGCTTCATCCAAAAGCCGTCTACACTAATCACGATTACGAGCCCTATGCCCGAACGCGCGATGAGAAAGTGAAGGAGATTTTAGAAAGCAAAGGAGTAGCTTTGAAGACATTCAAAGACCAAGTCGTCTTTGAAAGAGATGAAGTAGTAAAAGACGATGGGAAGCCGTACACCATCTTCACACCTTATAGCAGAAAATGGAAAAGCAGTTTGGCAGATTCAACGTTAAAGAGTTTTCCTACCGAAAAATACTTTGCCAATTTTAAGAAGACCTCAGCGATTACCTTACCCTCATTGTCGGCCCTTGGATTTCAAGAAACTTCCTTTTCGTTTCCAGAGCGATTAGTCAAGCAATCCATTATAGAGCAATACGACAAGCAACGGAATTTTCCGGCCATTGCCGGCACCACAAAACTGAGTGTGCATTTGCGCTTTGGTACCGTGAGCATTCGCAAACTGGCGCAACTAGCACAAAAGAAAAACGAAACCTGGTTGAATGAATTGATCTGGAGAGATTTTTATCACATGATCCTGTGGCACTTTCCGCACGTGGAGACAAAAGCATTCAAACCTGCTTACGATAAAATACAATGGCGTAACAATGAAAGCGAATTTGCCGCCTGGTGTGAAGGTAAAACGGGCTACCCGATTGTAGATGCCGGCATGCGCGAATTGAACACTACCGGCTTCATGCACAACCGAGTACGCATGATTACCGCCAGCTTTCTTACAAAACATTTATTGATCGATTGGCGATGGGGCGAAGCCTACTTCGCAAAAAAACTACTTGACTTCGATTTGGCTGCCAATAATGGCGGTTGGCAATGGGCGGCCAGTTCTGGTTGCGATGCCGCTCCGTACTTCCGTGTATTCAATCCCGCGCTGCAAACTGAAAAATTCGACCCTACATTAGCGTACATCAAAAAATGGGTGCAGGAGTTTGGTACGTTGAAATATCCAAGGCCTATTGTTGAGCATACGTTTGCCAGAGAAAGGGTATTGAAAGTTTACAAGAAAGCATTGCAATAGTGGGAAAGGATCGATTGTCGAAATTTGGCTTTGCACAACTCAAAGGACTTCGATAGTCCGATGGTTATCGGACTCAGTTAGACACTTCGAAGAATGGTTTTGCATAAGACCACTTTTAAAGTCCGCTTACAAAAACAACTGGCTCACTACTAAGGCTGATTAGTCAATTCATTTAACAGGGCATCCAAGTCAAGTGCCCTCGTAAACATAGCCTGACGTCTCGTGTAATGCCGGTGCGGATTAAAAAGAAACCATGAGGTACCCAGTGCACATCATTCCACAGTGAGTAAGTAGGATTCAATTCAGTAGAAGTCATGTATCCAATCCAAAACTGATTTTGAGAGGTAACCGCTCGCTGGGCGATACAGGCTTGACCAGCCAAAGTCAAGAGCAGAAATAAAAGGCGAAGATTTTTCACAAGCCGTAAAGATATACGTATGGCTGAGAAGATAGAGTAAGGTTGTCGTTTTGTTTAGTATCTTCGGAAATTCTGGAGAGGAGTGTGTACCAACGAACAGATTAGTAAAAATGAAGTCGACAAAATTAAAAACAATAAATAGATGAAAAATTCAGACAATAGATATGAATTGATGTTAGCTGTTTTATTCGTGGCAGCGACAGTCGCGCTTATAGCGCTAAAGCCGTTGAGAAACTGAGAGCAACAATTGATTCATCAAAGGAAGGTGTTGGCTTATATCATACCGCCATACTCTATCCGACACGAAAAGACCTTGCAAATATTTAGCGTCAATTTTTCCAGCCGCGA
>JAIENH010000246.1 GCA_019751475.1 Cyclobacteriaceae bacterium | reverse complement strand
TGGCATCACGGTTCATATCTTTTCCGAATTGCGCCCCACCCCACTATTATCATTTGCGATTCGCCATCTTAAATGTCAGTCAGGCGTTGTGATCACGGCATCGCATAATCCAAAAGAATACAACGGATACAAAGCGTACTGGAATGACGGAGCTCAATTAGTGCCACCTCATGATGCCAACGTGATCAAAGAAGTAAACGCCATTACCAGCTTCGATAGAATAAACTTCACTCCTGACAAATCGAAGATACACGTTATCGGGCCAGAGGTGGAGTCAGCCTACTACGAAGAAGTTAAAAAGCTAATTCCTCGACAAGAAAGCATTCATCGGCAGCATACCATTTCAATTGTGTACTCAAGCTTGCACGGGGCCGGCATCACCATGGTGCCCGTCTGTCTTGCCAAACTTGGCTTTACCAACGTCAACATCATCGATGAACAAAAAGTACCGGATGGAAATTTTCCTACCATTGCCTCACCTAACCCTGAAGAGCGCTCGGCCATGGATTTGGCGCTCAAGAAAGCTAAGTCAATAAACGCTGACCTTGTGATGGCCACCGATCCGGATACCGACCGTGTTGGAATAGGTATCAAAGATGATCAAGGTGAATTTTTTCTATTGAATGGCAACCAGGCACTGAGCCTCATGATCTGGTTTATTCTTCGCAACCTTACCGATAAGAAGAACGCCTACATAGCCAAGACCATCGTGACCACCGATTTGATTGATAAGATGGCCGAAGAGATGGGTGTGGAATGTGTTAACACGCTCACCGGTTTCAAATACATTGCCGAACTGATTCGCGAGAATGACGGAAAGAAGAAGTTCATTGCTGCCGGTGAAGAAAGTTACGGTTACATGGTAGGTGACTTCGTTCGTGATAAAGATGCTGTATCTGCCTGTGCATTTTTTGCCGCCATGGCGGCAGCGGCCAAAGATGAAGGTCAGACGTTGTATCAGTGGCTCGTTCAACTTTACAAAGAGTTTGGATTATTCAAGGAAGGGCTCGTGAACCTTGTGCGCACCGGTGCTGAAGGAGAGCAGCAGATCAAATACATGATGGAGCGATTCAGAAGTCATCCGCCCCATGTTATAGCAGGACAAAAAGTCGTGCGTGTGCTTGACTATAAGATAAGCGAAAATAAAAACTTACTCAACGGCCACACCCAACCCATACATCTTCCAAAATCAGATGTCATGCAGTTTATTACCTGGGAAGGCACCAAAATATCCGTAAGGCCTTCGGGCACTGAGCCAAAGATTAAGTTTTACATAAGTGTTGGGCTGCGATTATCTGATCCAAAAAACTTTGTTTTGGCAAATCGGCACTTGGAAGAAAAGATCAAGACCATTGAAAAAGAAATAGCTCGATAAAGGGCCCAAACTTACATTGCAGTAACTAATAACCTGCCTCTACACAGCGCTAAGATTCCCGGTCAACTCCTTATCTTTGCCGACCGGAAATGAAAAAAGTCGCTTTCTATACGCTGGGTTGCAAGCTCAACTACTCTGAGACCTCTACGCTTTCGCGGAAGTTTGAGGAAAAAGGCTATAAAAAAGTCGACTTTGTTGATACGCCTGACATCTTCATCATCAATACCTGCTCCGTCACTGAGAATGCAGATAAGAAATGCCACAAGGTAGTCAGCGAGGCAAGGGCCATCGCCCCAAATGCGTACGTGGCTATCATTGGTTGCTATGCCCAGTTAAAACCAAAAGAAATTGCTGAAATCCCAGGCGTGGATGCGGTACTGGGAGCATCAGAGAAATTCCGGTTGGTTGAGCTGCTGGATGGCTTTGTAAGACCTGCCCAACCATTGGTACTTGCTACGGATATTGAAAAGGCCAATGCGTTCAGCACCTCCTACTCATTGTTCGATCGTACCCGCACCTTTCTGAAAGTACAAGACGGATGCGATTACTCCTGCTCATTTTGTACGATACCCTTGGCCCGCGGAAGCAGCCGCAGTGACAGCATCGCTCATGTTGTCTCCACCGCACAAGAGATCGCCACTACCGGGGTTAAAGAGATTGTCTTGACGGGTGTTAACACAGGTGACTTTGGTATTCAGGAAGGCATTCGCAAAGAACGTTTCATTGACTTAACCAAAGCACTTGATAAGGTGGAAGGAATTGAGCGATTCAGGATTTCATCTATTGAACCCAACTTGCTGACGAACGAGATAATAGAATTTGTATCCCGATCAAGGCGATTTGTGCCCCACTTCCATGTGCCTCTTCAGTCTGGTTCAAATAAGATTTTGAAACTCATGCGCAGAAGGTATCAACGTGAGTTGTACGTAGAGCGGGTGGCTGCGATCAAGTCCTTTATGCCACAAGCGTGCATTGGTGTAGATGTGATTGTAGGATTTCCGGGCGAGACGCGTGAAGATTTTCTTGATACCTACAATTTCCTGAACGAGTTAGACGTCTCCTATCTTCACGTGTTTACCTACTCAGAACGTGAGAATACACTGGCTAGCACTATGACTGGTTCCGTACCAAAAGGCGAGCGACACGAACGGTCTAAAATGCTGCATATCCTTTCTGATAAAAAGAGGCGCGCTTTTTATGAAGTAAATCTGAACTCTACCCACACAGTACTTTTTGAAAATGATGTCGAGGTGGGGCGCATGCACGGCTTCACGGAGAATTATATCCGCGTAAGCGCTGCCTATGATCCTGTATTGATTAATGAACTACAAACGGTTCGACTCACCGCTATCAATGAAAAAGGGACAGTGGAAGTAGCCGAGGCCGAACCTGAGCTACTGGTTCATCGCTGAATAATCCCATCTCGCATTTCCAACTTCCGGTCGGCCATGTTGGCAAACTCCTGATTGTGGGTTACAATCACAAAGGTTTGTTTCATTCGTTCACGTAAGCGAAAAAACAATTGATGAAGGTCTTTGGCATTGGCTGAGTCAAGATTGCCGCTTGGCTCGTCTGCCAAAATCAAATCGGGTGAATTAATCAAGGCACGCGCCACGGCTGTGCGTTGCTGCTCCCCACCTGAAAGTTCTGATGGCTTATGGTGACCTCGGTCTGCCAGGCCTAATTCTTTCAACAACTCAGCAGACTGACCCCTAACTTCTTTCTCTCCCCTGCCAGCCAGCAGACCTGGAATCATCACGTTTTCAATGGCTGA
>JAIENH010000523.1 GCA_019751475.1 Cyclobacteriaceae bacterium | reverse complement strand
ATTACCTATCTCGCGTCTCAGCCTCCAATGGATGCTGTTGCAGTAGAGGCGGTGACTGGGTTTGCCTTACCGGGATTTCAAAATGCGCATTCACATGCCTTTCAATATACCATGGCCGGGTTGGCTGAAAATTATCCTGCGGGCACAGACGATGACTTCTGGACATGGCGCGAAGAAATGTATAAGTGCGCTTTGTCCGTCAATCCTGATCAGGCGGAGGCCATCGCTGCCATGCTCTATGCTGAAATGGTGCGCCACGGATACACGCATGTAGCCGAGTTTCATTACCTGCATCACGACAAAGATGGAACACCTTATGCCCACCTGGCGGAGATGGGTGAGCGGATGGTGAGCGCTGCAAAAACAGCCGGAATAAAAATTACACTCGTGCCGGTTTTTTACCAGAAAGGAAATTTTGGTGTGGATCCTCAGCCCCGTCAGCGAAGATTCATCTCAAAAACAGTTGACGAATACTTCACCTTGCTGGAGGCTTCAAAGGCAGTCGTGAAAAATTATGCTGGAGCCTCTCTCGGCTTCAGTGCCCACTCGTTGCGGGCGGTGAATTTGCCTGATGTAATCAGGACGTTTCAGCGTGGCCCGTCCGCGTTGCCTTTTCACTTGCATGTATCCGAGCAGAAAAAAGAAGTGACTGATTGTCTTGCCTATTGCGGCAAGCGCCCGATGCAATGGCTGCTTGACAATCTGGAAGTGAATGAACGATTTCACCTTGTGCACTCCACACACTTGATTGATGATGAACTGGACCGGCTCGCAATCTCCGGGGCCAACGTGGTGTTGTGTCCTTCTACAGAAGGCAATCTGGGTGACGGCATCTTTCGTATGAAGGAGTATGTGAGTAAGGGCGGACGCTGGACGATCGGCACAGACAGCCATATTGGATTAAATCCGTTGGAGGAGTTTCGAATGATTGACTATCGCCAGCGGTTGGTTACCAACAAGCGCAACACTTTTGCAGGCGATGCCGCTCACTACATGATCAACGAATCTATTCAACAAGGACGGAGGGCAATGGGTCGCCACGCGACAGATCATTTTGAAATAGGCCAGCCTTTGGATGCCGTGGTGATCAGCGCATCTACTCATCTCCTGGCCGAGACATCGGAGAAAAACAGACTAGCATCTATCCTTTTCACAGGAGACTCCAGCCGAAACGTAGGCACCATCGTCAATGGAAGATGGGTGGTGAAGAGCCAGCATCATAGCGAAGGCCACGCTATCAAAGTGGCGTTTGCCAATGCCATGAAAGAGTTGAAGAATCGTTGAGGGCTTCTTTGCTATCTTTGTTGAATGGAAACCCGTGAAGAAGTTCTGAAGAAAATCAACTGGGATTACACGTACACAGTGGAAGAAATAAACGCCATTTTGAGGGGTGATGACTTTCGGATGAAAAAACCTTTTTATATAAAATTGTTAAAATCCTTTCGCTGGTATGTGTTAAAAGACGTTCTGTCCAAAGGAGAAATTGAAGAAATGCTATCACCGGATGTTATCAACAATCTTCATATCCCATCATTGAAAGAAAAGTATAAGTATGTCAGACAAGTACTATACGGATAGACTTTACCCACTCCAAGACCGGGTGCTGAGAGAAATCGAAAAAATCGACTCCTTTTTCTATCTCACGGGAGGCACAGTGGTAAGTAGGCATTATCTTCATCATCGTTATTCAGACGATTTGGATTTATTTGCTAATCAGCACGCAGATTTTGAAAGGGAAATTGACAGAGTGACCTCTCACTTAAAGAAAATCTTTTCAATTGATTTGTCTGTGAAAGACATTGCCTACGCGAGGGCATTTGTTAAAGAGAACGACTTGGCCCTGAAAATAGATTTTGTAAATGATGTTGGATTTCATGCTGGGGAAATAATTAATAGTTCGCTCTATGCAAGAACAGACAGTTGGAGGAATATCCTTTCAAACAAGATCACCGCATTACCCAGAGAGGAAGGTAAAGATGCGGCCGATATCATTTTTATGTGTTTTAAATACGCTTTTAACTGGGTAGACGTAATCAATGACGCCAAGAGCAAGGACTCGTGGATTGACGAGGTAAACGCGTCAAGGTTGCTTCACAACTTTCAAATGCAAAAGATTCAAAATGTTAAGTGGATTGATGAACCTGATTTCACTGAAATAGAAAATCATCTTAAAACCATCGCTAAGGATATCTTACTGGGTGCCAATAACTCTCTTGTAAAACAGTCTGTTTAACCTCCGCTCATCACGGTAAAGCCCTCCTTACATCTAATCAAAAGGTTTTTGTCCGAGATTTTCATTATTTGCACATCCTAACCAGAAATTTTGCCTTTTATGAAAAAGCTAATTACACTTTTCATCTGTGGACTGTTGGTATCCACGGGTGTCTTTTCACAAAAAACTAAATCTAAAACAGAAGCACCACCCCCCTCTTCCTTTAAGGCCGATGTATATAAAGGTTTGAAATGGCGCAACATCGGTCCCTTTCGTGGGGGCCGTGCCAACTCCATCGCGGGCGACCCCGTGAACCCAATGGTGTACTACGTGGGCTATACGGGTGGCGGTGTGGCCAAAACCGATGACGGTGGCATGACTTGGAAAAATATTTCCGATGGGTTTTTCAAAGTAGGTACCATCGGTGACATCGCTGTGTGCGAAACGGACCCCAACGTGATTTACGTAGGCACCGGTGAGCATGCTGTGCGTGGTGTGATGACTTCGTTCGGAGACGGTGTTTATAAATCTACAGACGGAGGCAAGACCTGGAAGAACATCGGCTTAGAGAAAACACGTCATATCTCCGATGTCATCATTCATCCCAACAACCCTGATGTAGTATACGTGGCCGCTCAAGGCCCGGTGCACGGTGCAAGTCCTGATCGCGGTGTCTATAAATCTACTGACGGAGGTGCTACCTGGAAAAAGACACTATTTGTGGATGACAATACGGGCGCATCTTCTCTCAGTATGGACATGACCAATCCACGCATTTTGTATGCAGCCACCTGGCAACACAGACGCTACCCATGGAAGGTAGAAAGTGGCGGCCCCGGCTGTACGCTGTGGAAGTCAACAGATGCAGGTGAAACATGGACGAAGATTAACGTTGGTCTGCCGAAAGAAGTGGGTAAGATGGGT
>JAIENH010000726.1 GCA_019751475.1 Cyclobacteriaceae bacterium | reverse complement strand
AGCTTGATTCAATCAATCGGTCCGTATGTGCCTTGAATATTGACAGGTTCTTTTCATTACCAACACTATTGTAGTATAGACCCAGAGGAATAAAGAGTAATGCTTTAAAGAAGCTCATCGCCTTCCATATATCAATAAAGATCAAGTATGAAACTGAAATACAGCACACGGATACTATTTTATAACGTGAAACGGTGGAAAGTTCATTTGCTGAATAAATCGAAGTTCTGGAAACCGCCATGGCTGCGCAGGTAATTAGCAAAAAGAACAAAAATCCATAGAGCGCAGGGGAGCGCAAATAGTATTTTGAAAAAGTTATATATAAAAAAAATAATGATACAATCACACCAAATGCAATTGATAGTGGATATCCCATTCCAATGGGCTCCCATGCTTTGGAAAAATTGATAAATCCACCAATAGCTACGAAGAAAGTAGTGATAGTCTCAAAAGGCTTCTCGAAAAGTATCGCAATTATTCCTGAATTCTGAGGTGAATAGTTGTAAAAATAAAATGAAACTGAACATACAAAAACGAAAAACCAAATAGCCAGCTCTCTGTACTTCCTCTTATTGAACAGGATAAATGCACCTGGGAGTAGACAAAACATACCATTGCCAGAAGTAAATACGGATAGGAAAAAAGCAACACAACTAAGAGCAAGTGTCCATCTGCCCTCTATACTAAGAAGGTATAAAGATGCAAAAGCAAAAAAGATGACGTAAAAACTCTGTATGGAAGCTGTTGGGAATCCTGCATTCTCCCAATGTTGCAACTGAAATACGAGCAAAACAATCGGGCAAAAGAGTAATAAGTGTCCAGTTTGTTTTGACGAAGAAATGAAAAGCACGCTAGTTATCCATATCAATCCAAGGTTTCCAATGATAACCAATGAAAAGAAATTTACATTACCCTGGATAAAAAAATCAAGTAGAACTACCAACCGGGGAAACATAACCCTATGGTCTACATGTTGCTTGAACAACAACGCAAGCTTACCTAGAAAAGAATTTTCACTCGTAAAATCATTCAAAAATTGCAATGCTACTCCATAATCATCAGAACAAGGAACGTTAACATTGTATTTCAAAAGCACCCAATAATAACTGATCATAGAGAACCCAATGATCAATATTGGTATAAAAACAGAAACAATTCTATTGTTGATGATACTCTTTGAGTAAGTAAAAAGAGTCTCTTTAAGGTTTGGGGTTGATTCAGTCAATTAGCTATGCGGTTTGACGTTTTGCAATTCCATCATGAATCTCCACTAACGTGCTTTTTAAGTCATACTTCCAATGCCATCGTGGAAAGTGATCCTGAAATTTTTTAACATCGCTAATCCACCAAATATGATCTCCTATCCGGTTCTGATTGGAGTAACTGTAATTCATTTTTTTATTAGTAATCTCTTCGCAGGCTCTTATTGCCTCAAACATGGAGCAATTTGCAAACCGCCCCCCTCCTGCATTATACACCTCGCCAGATCGCGGGTTTTGATAGAAATGCCAAAACATATTTACTAGATCGTAGCTATGTATATTGTCTCGTACTTGTTTTCCTTTGTAGCCAAAAATTGTATAATGACCTCCAGAAATAGCACATTTCATTAAATAAGAAAGGAAACCATGTAGTTGAGCTCCAGAGTGATTAGGGCCAGTCAGGCAGCCACCTCGAAATACTCCCGTTTTCATACCAAAGTATCTCCCATACTCTTGAACCAAAATATCGGCAGCCACCTTAGACGCCCCAAACAAAGAATGCTTTGAATGGTCAATTGACATTTGCTCATCAATACCTCGTTCAAAATAGGGATGTGATTCAATGATTTCCCATCGCTCCTCCAATTCTTG
This sequence comes from Cyclobacteriaceae bacterium, assembly GCA_019751475.1. Taxonomy (GTDB): domain Bacteria; phylum Bacteroidota; class Bacteroidia; order Cytophagales; family Cyclobacteriaceae; genus ELB16-189. The sequence goes on along the minus strand of JAIENH010000726.1, from coordinate 1,267 downwards.
CAACGGCAAAAAATTGGGCGTATCACCGTATACTTTATTCGTTGATGTGAAAATAAAGACAGCGCCTGGTGCGTGAAGCCTTGTCATCTCCAGCAAATTTAGTGTGCCGGTGGCGTTCACCGAAAAATCAGTAAATGGCTCTTTTGCAGCCCAGTCATGGCTGGGCTGCGCAGCCGTATGTAGTACCAATTTTATATCGCTACCATATTCCTTAAATAACTTCTCCAAATCAGCCACTTCACGTATGTCAATGTTCATATGAACATAGTTTGACACGGATCGTTGAAGCCTTTCTTGATTCCAAATCGTAGAACTACCTTCTCCAAAAAAATACTGCCGAAGGTTATTATCAATCCCTATAATTTTGTCAAATTCTTTAGAGAAAAAATTAACTGCTTCACTTCCAATAAGTCCGGCCGAACCAGTAATAACTGCAATATTCATAAGTTATGATTATTTAACTCCCAAGAATTGGCATTAATGCCTTTTCATTCTTTTTTATCCAAAGAAAAATCTGATTCACCATTTCCTCAGGCGGAACGAAAGGTTTCCATCCCGAAAGGTTAGAAATCAAAGAATTATCCGTAATATAAATACGAATATCCGCTTGCCGATTTTCTTTTACCTCTTCTATCTGTATAGTGTTTCCAGTAACACGTTGACAAATTTTTGTCAACTCCTGTAAAGAAAGGCTATTATTCAATCCACCTCCAACATTCATTGTCTTTCCATTCATCTGGCCCATATTGTGAATTTGATGATCAATCAATGTAAATAAATCATCTACATGAAGCATATCGCGTACCTGCTTGCCTCTCCCACCATATCCAAAATATCCAAGCGGTCTTTTCCAAAAGTGGCGCGCAACCCAGAGCACCATCACACCCTGATCTACCTTCCCCATTTGCCACGGTCCGGTTAATACTCCGCAACGATTAATAACTGCATTAAAATCATAGTACTTATTGAATTCTTGGATGAGAAATTCAGAGCATAGTTTGGTTGCACCATAGATAGACCGAAATCCTGTCAACGGAAAATTCTCTGCCAAGCCCTTCTCAGAAACGCCCTCTATGGTTTGATCTCTCGAAATTGTGAACCGTGTTTCTGCTTCCTCATAGTTGATCCGATCAATCGTTTCAATAGGATATACACGACTAGTGGATAAGAAGATAAAATCTGCCTTTGTTTTGGCTGCAAGGTACAGGCAATTAATTGTACCCACTAAGTTTGTGTTCACAAGATATTCTGGCGAACTGTTTATTCC
>JAIENH010000325.1 GCA_019751475.1 Cyclobacteriaceae bacterium | reverse complement strand
TACCTTAACGGAAATTCATTTGGTCGCGAAGAGGCATCCCTCCTGCTGATTGGCAACCTCGTGGCGTTTGTCGTTGCCATGATTGCCATCAAATCATTTATCGGATTCCTGACGCGTCATGGTTTCAAGTTGTTTGGATACTATCGCATCATCGTAGGCAGCATTATCCTGCTGTTGTACTATCTTGGTGTTGAAATGACGTTGTTGTAATGCTCCCACAAGAAGGATCGGTACTTATCATCAACAAACCTATCGAATGGACTTCGTTTGATGTGGTGAACAAACTCAGGCGCATTCTTAAAATGAAAAAAATTGGGCACGCAGGCACACTCGACCCACTCGCCACCGGCCTGCTGATCATTTGTACTGGCAAGATGACCAAGCGAATTGATGAATACCAGGGGATGGAAAAAGAATATACCGGTACATTCACACTGGGGCAAACCACACCATCCTACGATCTTGAAACCACGCCTTCCGCGCCCATTGATATCTCAGGCGTGACCAACTCGGATATACTTCAGGCAGCCAAAACATTTATTGGCATTATCTCTCAAATGCCTCCGGCCCACTCATCTATCTGGGTAAATGGAAAGCGAGCGTATGAGCTGGCGCGAAAGGGAAAAGAAGTAGAGCTCAAAGCGCGTGAAGTGGAGATCAAGGAATTTGAAATTACAGCAATTGAAAAACCTGTCGTGCGCTTTCGGGTAGTCTGTTCCAAAGGCACGTATATTCGCAGCCTTGCTCACGACATGGGTGCGCGCCTTGGTGTGGGTGCTTATTTATCTGAACTTTGCCGCACACGTATCGGCATTTTTAAACTTGAAGATGCCCTCACGCTGGACGATGTGCAAAAGCAATACATGGTGGCTAACGCATGAAAATTTATCACACACCGGATGACTTCACCCGCTTGGACTACGCAGTAGTAACCAGTGGCACATTTGATGGGGTGCACCTGGGCCATCAGAAAATACTAAATCGACTGAAAGAGATTGCCTCAAAAAACTCTGGCGAAACGGTGGTGATTACATTCTGGCCACACCCACGCTTGGTACTTCACCCTGAAGACCAAAGTCTTAAGCTCCTGAACACCTTCGAAGAAAAGGCCGAGCTACTCAAAGAGCAGGGCATTCAGCACCTAGTACGAATTCCTTTTACAAAAGAATTCTCTCAACTCACTTCCTTCGATTTCATTCAAAAGATCATCGTCCAGAAAATTGGCACCCGCAAGCTTGTAATCGGTTATGACCATCGATTCGGAAAAAATCGTGAAGGCAGTTTTGACGAATTGAAAAGCAAGGGGCCGGAGTATGGTTTTGATGTAGAAGAGATACCACGTCAGGATATTGACCACGTAGCCGTGAGTTCATCTAAAATTCGCCAATCGCTAGAAGCCGGTGACGTGACCACTGCCAAGCAATTGCTTGGTCGACCGTATGCCCTTACAGGTCGAGTAGTGAAAGGCGATCGCCTCGGTCGGGTGCTTGGGTTTCCCACTGCCAATATTGACATTGATTCACACCATAAATTAGTACCAGCAGAAGGTATCTACGCAGTGACGGTATCGCATGCCTCAAAATCCTATAACGGGATGCTTTACATCGGCCACCGGCCAACTGTCAACGGTTCAAGGCGGTCTATTGAAGTAAATATTTTTAACTTTGACAAAGACATTTATGGTGAAGAGCTGAGAGTTTCATTCGAGGAACTTCTAAGGCCTGACTCAAAATTCAATGACCTCGAGGAATTGAAAAAGCAACTTCACAAAGACAAAGAATCCGCCATGAAGGCGCTGTTACGAAAATGATTAACAAGGTCGTACAAAACGCTGACGAAGCCATTCATGATCTGCACGATAATGCAACACTCATGTTGGGCGGGTTTGGCCTTTGCGGGATTCCAGAAAACCTGATCGCTGCACTTCTTAAAAAAGGCACCAAAGGCCTCACGTGTATTTCCAACAATGCAGGTGTTGACGATTTTGGCATCGGTTTACTGTTGAAGACACGGCAAGTGAAAAAGATGATTTCTTCCTACGTAGGTGAGAATGCAGAGTTTGAACGACAACTACTTTCGGGAGAACTTGAGGTGGAGTTGATTCCTCAGGGAACGCTGGCCGAGCGGGTGCGTGCGGGGGGCGCTGGCATCCCAGCCTTTTTTACACCAGCCGGAGTAGGTACAGAAATAGCCGAAGGAAAAGAGACTCGTAGCTTCGAAGGAAAAACTTATTTAATGGAGCGATGGCTTCGCGCTGATTTTTCTTTTGTAAAAGCCTGGAAAGGAGATACTTCCGGCAACCTGATTTACCGCGGCACAGCCCGCAATTTCAACCCTATGATGGCAACAGCCGGCACCATCACCATTGCTGAAGTGGAAGAGTTGGTGTCCACAGGCGCATTAGATCCCAATGAAATCCATACACCCGGTATTTACGTCCACCGCATCTTCCAGGGAAAAAATTACGAAAAGCGAATTGAGCAGCGCACGGTTTCTAATTCGATTATTCAATGATTTGCTTAATAGCAATGACCCAACCTAAAAAATACAACCCCGATTTAAGCGAAAATCTCATCGTAAAAATTACTTTTCAATTTTCATTAGATATTGTAAGATTCACAGAATTGCTCGAATCAAAAAGAAAATTTGTGGTGGCTAATCAACTCATTAAATCAGGAACGTCTATTGGTGCGAATGTTCGTGAACCGCAAAATGCGGAATCAAAACCTGACTTCATCCACAAAATGAAAATTGCGGCCAAAGAAGCAGACGAAACAGAGTATTGGCTGCTAATCGCAAATCATGCCGACAACTACCCTGCTTGTGATGAACTGCTTGCAAATATTTTGGCTATTAAAAAAATCCTCTCAAAAATTATTGCCTCATCAAAACGTAAACAATCGAATCAAGAGTCATCAAATTAACAAACTAACTAACTGATGTACGCAAAGCACTTTCTTGAATGTCAGACTGAGCCGGTCGAAGTCTTTTTGACACTAAAATCGAATAGTTTTCGACAGTCCGATGGCTATCGGACTCAAACTGACAACTAGGTGCTTTGTGTAACATCAATAACTAAGAAATTTCCTCATCAATTATGCTAGACAAGATAGGC
>JAIENH010000421.1 GCA_019751475.1 Cyclobacteriaceae bacterium | reverse complement strand
AGTCGATCAACCTCTTCAAGACCAGATCGAGAATCTGGAACTGCTCAGTCAACATAAAAATTCAATCTATTCTTGTGGAGGGCGGAGCAGAGACACTGCGCATGTTTATTGATCGTGGCTTGTGGGACGAGGCGCGAATCTTCACTTCGCATCGAAGTTTTGAGAAAGGAATTGCGGCCCCGCTTTTGCGCGGTCACTTGATGAGCGAGCAAGATGTGATGGGCGACCGGCTTTTCATTTACGCCCGACAACTCATCAAAAATTAGCGAAAGCTCAGAAGCGAACCACCAGGCGCACACCAGCCCCCGCCAAAAAGTAATCGAAGCGTGGCTTGAATGCGGTGTGTTTTTTATTGTACATCTCAACAGCATTCAACGAGTGTTTTCGAAATGCAGAGCTGAACGGGATGGAAGCTACGATCAAAGCAGCGCCTCCGGCTGCAAGTCCCCACTCGGGCTCACCACCTCCAATGGCGGTGCCAAGCGGTAATCCGATCATCACACCTCCCAGAAATCCCACTACGCCTGCTACGCTGTTGTTTGTCCGTGCTTTCTTAAACTCGGCATATGCCAACGGGTCGTCTTTTAAAATGGTGGCCACTTGTCGCGGGCTCACCGGAAAAATGGTAGTATCTTTTTGGTATTCAAATTTAAGACCACCAAAGGTCTTGTAGACAGCCAGTTGCTGCGCATGGCTCACATACGCTGAGCAGATCATGATCGGTACGACAAACAGAAACTTTCTCATGAGCTAAAATTAATGAGATTCTACGGAAGTCCGTTCATTCATTTTTCATAACTTCGGGTTCCTTCAAAATCAAATTGCATTTTATGGATACGATTGACCGTCAGGAGTTTCTACGACAGACAGCCCTCGCAGGTGCGGCCCTGCTCATGTCTTCAGTGGAGTTGTTTGCTGAAGAGCAGCAACGAAAAGTAAAGGTAGGTGTGATTGGCTGCGGCAGCGTTTCAACACAATATTTGCCGCATCTTTCTCGCTCACCGTTTGTTGAGTTGGTTAGCACGTGCGATATCATTTTTGATCGGGCCAAGAAAGCAGCGGAGAAATATCAGATCAAAAATAGCTATCCATCAATCGAGAAAATGTTGGCAGGCGTGCCATTTGATTTGCTGATCAATCTAACCGACATGCAAGAGCATGGGCGACTGAACGTGCTGGCGCTTAACGGAGGAAAAAATGTGTGGAGTGAAAAGCCGATGGCCAATAGCTACCGCGAAGGGAAGGCTCTGCTTGAATTAGCGGCAAGCAAAAAGCTACGCATCTGGGGCGCACCTGCCGTGGTGAACAGTCCACAGTTTGCCTTTATGTCAAAAGCTATTCAAGAAGGAAAGCTTGGGAAGGTTTCGAGTGCACATGCCCACTATGGCCACCTCGGCCCCACGTGGTCTGCATTCTTTTATGAGAAAGGTGGCGGCAGTTTGCCCGATTTGGGCGTGTATAACCTGGCAACACTTACCGGCCTCTTAGGGCCTGCAAAAAATGTTATGGCTATGACCAGCATCGTCACACCTCAACGCACGGTGGACAACAAAGGCAAGATAACCGTTGAGGCAGAAGACAATGCCATGGTGCTGATGGATCACGGCAACGGAACGATATCACATGTGCAGTGCGGGTTTAATTTTTTCGATCCCTATGGCCATGAAGGAAAAGGACAGGAGAAACAAACCATTACCATCTGGGGCACGCATGGCAATATGGGCCTCGTTGGGTATGACTGGGCACCATTTGGTGTAGACCTGGCCACGCATGATCACGAAGAGACGCAACGATTTGCTACGGATACAAAAGGATACGTATGGCAAGAAGGCGCGTCTGTCATCTCTAAATCCATGGTGACAGGAGAAGAGCCCCTCATTGCCGCCCAGCATGCACTGCATGTACTGGAAATTATTGAGGCGGCCCGTACGTCTGGCCAAACCGGCAAGAAAATTGCCATTGAGTCCACCTTTAAGTGGCCGGTGGTATGATCAAAAGATTTTTATCTCCGGATGGTCTTTCCACCCAATCCGGTATTGCAATCGTTCGAATAGCCGTTGGATTTTTTATGGTTTACCACGGCAAGGAAGTGTTTGATAGCACGAAAATCCAGGAGTATGGCAAATGGATGGGTGATATCCACTTACCGTTTCCGTTGTTGATGGCCTACCTTGGCAAAGGTTCTGAATTTGTCGGAGGCATTTTACTGATGTTTGGATTTCTTACACGTATCGGTGCCTTGATGATTGTTGTCACCATGACCATTATTTGTTTTCGGGTAGGTGAGGGCAGGTTTCTGATGGAAGACCAGCATCCATTTATGTTTGCTTTGATCTCCTTGCTATTTGTTTTTTCGGGAGGAGGGCCCTTTAGCCTTGATGCAAAAGTGTTTAATCGTTTTTCAAAATGAGAAGGGAGAGTTTACTCAGGTCGGTGGCTGCTGCGATCTTTTTGTTACAGGCAGCTTTATTGCCAGCGCAGAACCCAAATCAAAAAACGTATTGCAACCCGATGGACATTAACTATCGGTATAATTTTGAGCAGTTAAACGAAAAGATATCGTATCGCTCGGGTGCCGATCCGGTTATCATCAACCACAAAGGCGAGTACTATTTGTTTGTTACTATTTCAGGTGGGTATTGGCATTCAAAGGATTTAGTCCATTGGGATTTTGTTACTCCCGATAAGTGGCCCATGGAAGACATGTGCGCTCCAGCTGCTCTCTCGGTGCGAGACACACTTTATTTGTTTCAATCCACCTTCCAGCAGCGACCTATCTTATTTTCAACAGCACCAGAGAAAGGCAAATTGGAATTTTATAATCGCTGGCTGCCGCAACTGCCAAAAGACATTGGTCCGTGGGATCCTGCATTGTTTTATGATGATGAACTGGACAAATGGTACATGTACTGGGGCTCTTCCAATATGTATCCGATTTTTGGTGCCGAGTTAGATAAAGCTCGAAAGCTTACGTACAAGGACAAGTACAAAGAGCTGATCTATTTACATCCGGATAAAAATGGGTGGGAGCGTTTTGGTCGCGACCATCGCAGCACCATCACTCCGTTTACCGAAGGCGCCTGGATGACCAAGCACAACAAGAAATACTATTTA
>JAIENH010000162.1 GCA_019751475.1 Cyclobacteriaceae bacterium | reverse complement strand
AATTTTTCTACACCGGTATCAATTCGATTTCCATTCACTATCACCTCAATTCGTCTATCAGATCGCTCGTTGAAATTATTGGCTGTGATAGCTCCCGCTTCAAAATTCACATTAGAACCAATAACCGAATCACCTACAAAATTGAAATGAGCAAGATTGCTGTGTGGAAATATAAACGAAGATTTGATCTCTACGCCCGGGCCGATGGAGTTGTGACCCATGAGATAAACGCCTCCACGCAAATAACTATTCGCAGCCACAAAACAAGCAGGACCAATAATCACTGGAGATTTTATGATCACGTTGCTTTCCAGTTGAGCAGTTGAGTGAATGGCTATTCCATTTTCTATTCGGAATGTATCGTCAAGTTTTTGGAGTAATTGTTCAATAATTGTAACCGAATCAGTGGTGAGATGCCACGGAAGAAGATCAGACTGATCGGGAAGCAGGCTGGAGAATTCCTGAATGAAACGTTTCCAGATGAAATCTCCGCGCACCATGTTACATGCGTTCGGGCACTTGAATACCTAGCACGAGCATCGACTTTTTAATCACGTCCGCCACTACTTTTGAAAATGCAATCCTGAATGTAAGCTTGACAGGATCGGGCTCATTGAAAATGGGTACCGTCTGATAAAACTGATTGTACTCTTTGGCCAATTCATACGCATAGTTGGCGATGACTGCGGGAGAATACTCACGCGCTGCTTCTTGCAACTTGTTTTGAAAATTATTGATGCGGTAGATTACCTCGCGCTCAGAGACCTCCATAGCACCCATACCTCGAAGGTCATCGGCCGTGATGGATTCACTTTGACTGCCTGCCTTGCGCAAAATAGCTCGGATACGAGCGTGCGTATATTGGATGAACGGACCGGTATGACCTTGCAATTGGATAGACTCGTTAGGATCGAACATCATCCGCTTCTTGGGATCTACTTTCAGTAAAAAGAATTTCAACGCTCCAAGTCCCACTATCTCAGAAAGATTCTTGATTTCCTCTCCCATCGCATCAATTTTGCCCTGTTCTCGAGTCTGCTTCTCGGCCTCCGTAACCATCTCCTCCATCAGGTCATCAGCATCTACCACGGTGCCTTCACGACTTTTCATTTTGCCCGAAGGCAAGTCTACCATTCCATAACTAAGGTGATAGCATTTCTCTGCGAAGGGGTAACCCAGTTTTTTTAGAATGAGGAAGAGCACCTTGAAATGATACTCTTGTTCGTTGCCAACGGTATAAACCTGCCCTTCAATTTTCGGAAAATCGCGGAAACGCAAAATAGCTGTGCCAATATCTTGTGTCATGTACACGGACGTTCCATCCGAACGAAGCAATACTTTTTGATCCAGTCCATCGCCTGTTAAATCGACCCACACCGAGCTATCTTCCTTTTTAAAAAATACACCTTGCTCCACCCCACGAAGGACTTCTTCTTTTCCCAGCAAATAGGTTTCGGATTCGAAATACAATTTTTCAAAGTCAACGCCCATGCGCTTGTAGGTGACATCAAAACCTTTGTACACCCATCCGTTCATGGTCTTCCAAAGTTCAATCGTGGCCGGATCTTTATGCTCCCACTTCCGCAGCAGATCTACCGCCAGCAGCATAATGGGTGCCTGCTTCTCCGCTTCTTCGGTGGTAAGTCCTTTAGATTCGAGCTCCTTAATTTGTGCTTTGAGGTGTTTATCAAACTCTACGTAGTACTTTCCAACCAGCTTATCGCCTTTTAGTCCGCTGTTTGCGGGTGTTTCACCATTGCCAAAAAGTTGCCAGGCGGCCATGCTCTTGCAAATATGAATACCTCGATCATTGATGATCTGAACTTTATGCACGGTGTAGCCGAGGGCTTTATAAATCTCGGCTACGGAATAGCCCAAGAAATTATTTCGCAGGTGACCGAGGTGTAGCGGCTTGTTCGTATTCGGAGAAGAATACTCCACCATGATCTCAAGACCATTGGATGGCAAACTACCAAAATGTTGGTCTGTGTAAATCGATGAAAAGACGTTTGCCCAGACCGAATCAGCAATCACTAAGTTCAAAAAACCCTTCACCACATTGAAGCGACTCACCAATCCCGAATTGGCCACCAGGTACTCTCCAATCAATCGTGCCGTCTCCTCAGGCGATTTTTTTGAGAGCTTCGTGAGCGGAAAGCAAACCAAGGTATGCGAACCTTCAAAGCCCTCGTTGGTGGGTTGCACCTGCACTTGCTCAATAGACTGATTGAACAGAGCGGTGAGCGCTTTTTGTATTTCAGATTTAAGGTTCTGGTCTAAATTCATTTCTTAGTTTTTTACCGCAGAGTTCGCAGAGTGGCGCAAAGTTGACTTTAGAAATTCTTTGCGAAACTCACTGATTTGAAGTTAAGGATCATAAATTATTTACGACTCGTTTAATACCACTTTTCAAAAGCAAAACATTAAAGTTAATGAGTAAACCAAGTTTACACTTAGAAAGCTTGAGATACGTTAATACTTGTGCGAGATGAATGTCATTTAAGGCTTCAACTGATTTGACTTCGACAACTACTTTCTTTTCTATCAACAAATCAATCCTATATCCACAATCAAGCTTTACTTCTTTATAAACCAAGGGAAGAGGCTTCTGTTTCTCAACTAGTAGCCCCGACTGAGTGATTTCGTAATAAAGGCATTCTTCATACGAAGATTCCAAAAGACCAGGACCAAGTTCTTTATGCACTTGAATCGCGCAGCCGATTATCTTTTCTGAAATCTCGTTTTCTGTCATAAAAAATAAACCGCAGAGATCGCAAAGGCTTGGCCTTATTTTTCTTTGCGTAACTCCGCGTCCTCCGCGGTTAACTGCATTTACATATCTAAGATGTACGCAAACATCAAGGGCGCCACGATAGTCGCATCGCTCTCTACAATAAACTTAGGCGTATCGATGCTCAGCTTGCCCCACGTGATTTTTTCGTTCGGAACCGCGCCACTGTAAGAGCCGTACGAAGTCGTACTGTCCGATATCTGGCAGAAGTATCCCCAGAGTTTGCATTTCAAATTCAGGTCCTGCTGAATCAAGGGCACGACACAGATAGGGAAGTCTCCTGCAATGCCGCATCCTATCTGGAAGAATCCGATCGATTGCT
>JAIENH010000226.1 GCA_019751475.1 Cyclobacteriaceae bacterium | reverse complement strand
GTTTCGCATTTGCTTTACGTGTTTGGAAAGACTCTTACCTTTCTCTTTTGTTATTATGCCTTTGTATTTGGATGAAAATCTTAGTTTAGAAGGACGAACATTTTCTTTTAGTACTTTGATTAAGCGTAACTCCTCCAACTCATGCAATAGCCCTACTGCCTTTTCATTAGTTACCTTAATTAACATGGTCTGATCCATAAGCTTCGTTAAATTGTAGAAAGTAAAGTTAGGAATAATGGGTGAGATTTTTATTTTATCCTCTTATATCGCTCAACCATCTCACTAGTTCTTTTCTCTAATTGTTCAGTCGCCTGAATCATGGTCTGTGTTGGCTGCACATCAGCACTTTGCATCAGAGCGATGGTGTGGAGTAATTTGTCTTGCAAACCCACGATTGTCTCCTTGTCAAGCGTAGTAGCGTAGATGCTTCCATATTCAATATTAGGATTTTCTGGTTGGCCCTCTCCGCGAATGGCGATCAACGCTTCTTTGCTTCCTTTTGCCCATTTTACTTTCGGGTCATTTAGTTTAGCATCAATCTCTTCACGCAGTGCTTGAAGCTTGTCATAATTTGATTGACATAGAATCGAGTACCGGCTTTGAAGTTCAATTGCAGAAGTTGGAGTAGTAACCCGTGGATCAAGCTTCACAGAAATAGGTTGTTCTGATATTACGCCATCCACTGTAAGTCTCACAATGTAATTTCCAGGAGGAACGAAAACGCCTTTCGGCCCCGTGGCTGTATTCATATAATTCGCAGCAATGGATAGCTCGCGCTTTGAGCCTTGCGGAGCAGGATAGGAGATGTCCCAAATGTAGCGGTGGTGTCCTTTCTTAGTCGCAATTTTCTGTTGAGGTCGGAGCCAGTACGTTGGATATTGAAGTGCAGTCGAATCAATAAACTCTGGAGCATCTTTGCTGCTGATCTGGTGTACAATTTTCTTATTAGCATCGAGGACTTCCAGCGTCACTTCTTTTGCATCACTTTTCAACACGTAATCTAAAGCGGCACCATCCGGTGGGTTTTGTCCTCCGGGTTCTTCTGGCGGCAGGGGTGTGTCGCCAAACATATTAAACCTGACCCTTGTTGCCGTGGCTGGCGGAACCAAATAAGCGCTTGTAGAAGCCGTGGCTCGCGCAAGGTGGCGCAAAGGAGAAATATCATCCATAATCCAGATGGATCTTCCATGGGTACCAACCACTACATCATTTTCGTGCACCACAAGATCGCGGATGGAAGTAGCCGGCATGTTGTTTCTCAGACTTTGCCAATGGTTACCATCATCTGTAGAGAAGTATGCGGCTTTTTCGGTTCCGGCAAAAAGAAGGCCGGGTTGTTTTACATCTTCCCTCACGACATTCACCGGTTCGGAAGGCAAGCCAGTAGTAATTTCGCTCCACGTGGCCCCGCCATCTTTCGTTCGATAGATTATTGCTCTCAGGTTGTCCTTGCGAATAGCGTTCACGGAAAAATATGCGGTCTGTGTATCAAAATGACCAGCATCAATTTGTGATATTTTATCCCAGGCTGTGAGCGCTGGAGGTGTAACATTCTTCCAGTTTTTTCCACCATCGGTTGTAACATACACAAGACCGTCATCGGTACCAATCCAAATAATATTTTTGTCTTTGGGTGATCCGCTTACCGAATAGATCACTCCTCGCTGAGGAATGGTTGGTTGTGTTTTGAAGATTCCTACACTGACAGGTACTTCCGGATCTTTTCGTGTCAGGTCAGGACTAATTACTTCCCATTGATCACCACCGGTCATTGATTTCCACAACACGTTGGTTGCAAAGAGCAGCATGTTATCATCAGCGGGATGAAATAGCACAGGCAATGTTCTAACCATTCGATAATTTCCAGAGCGCAGTGCCTCAGGTGCTACATTTTGTGTTTGTCCTGTCTTTTTATTGAATCGGGTAAGACGCCCTCCATAAATCAAGTCAGTATTCTTGGGATCGGCCGCTACGTACGCATATTCATCCGCACCAACACCCATCCAATCCCGAAAAGAAATCTGCCCGCCTGGCCCACGGCTGGCCACACCGATAGCCCCACTTTCTTGTTGACCGCCATAGACCCAATAGGGGAATTGATTGTCGGTGGAAATGTGGTACAACTGAGCCGTTGGCTGATTGTACCATGAGCTCCATGTGCGTCCTCCGTTCACGGTGATGACTACACCCTGATCAGCATCTAAGAACATAATATCTGGTTGAAGCGGGTTGATCCAGAAGCGATGGTAGTCGTCTCCTCCAGGTGCACCTTTGAAGCTGTACCATGTCTTTCCTCCATCAGTTGATTTATATGACGCCACGTTGGCGGAAAAAACCATATCCGGGTTGAGTGGATGGACCTTTAGCTCAGCAAAATCACTGCCGCGGCCCCATATGCGAGAGTCACTCGTAGTCCTGTACCATGATTCGCCAGCGTCATCACTGCGATAGATACCTCCGGCCTGCCGAGCATCTACTGTGGCGTACATGCGATTGGGGTCGCTGGGTGCAATACAAAAACCGATTCTTCCGAGCCCCTGATCTGGAAGACCCTTGACAATTTTCTTCCACGTGCTGCCACCGTCCGTTGATTTGTACAGTCCACTGGTCTGGCCTTGCCAAGCACCATTTTCCCAAGGCCCTTGTCGCGCAGCCCATAAGTCGGCAAAAATTATATTCGAATTTTTCGGATCAATAGTGACCTGCGCAGCACCTGTGTTCTCATCAATATACAATACGCGTTCCCAATTTTTTCCTCCATCTCTGGTGCGAAATACCCCACGCTCGGTGTTGGCCCCGTAGGGGTGGCCAAGCACAGCAGCGAACACATTATTTTCATTTTGAGGATCAATGGCAAGTCCGCCAATTTGTTGGCCATCACGGAGGCCCGTGTTCGTCCAGGTGTTTCCTGCATCAGTTGACTTATACACTCCATCGCCAATGGAGAGGTCAGGTCGCTGAATGCCTTCTCCCGAAGCCACATAGACAACGTTAGGGTTTGAAAGGGCGACTGCTACGTCACCAACCGAGCCGGTAGCTTGGTCATCAAAGATCGGCTTCCATGTCCGTCCGTAGTCAATCGTCTTCCAGACTCCTCCGTGATTAACACCCAT
>JAIENH010000510.1 GCA_019751475.1 Cyclobacteriaceae bacterium | reverse complement strand
GACCAAAAAGTACTTAGGCAAGAGAAGTTAAAGATCAAAGCCCCGGTGCCCAGGGACACTACCAAATTCTGGGTATCGCTCACCACCAAAGGAATGGCCGGGCCAAACGATGTGACGGTATTCGTTAATCCGCGTGTGCAACCTGAAATGTATTTTGACAACAATGTGTTGTCACTCTTTCAGTTTCTCACAGTGCAGCCAGATCGTACGGCCCCTGTGCTTGACGTGACAGTAGATGGGCGATATCTCACCAATAGTGATGTGGTGTCGGCAGACCCGCGCATTCTCGCCAAAGTGATTGACAAGAATCCGTTTATCATGAAGACTGATACGGTAGGTGTGGATTTATTTTTGCGCTCACCTTGCGACCAGGAAGATTGCCCGTACAAGCGCATTAACTTTTCACAACCCGAGGTGGAATGGAAGCCAGCCACCGCCACTTCCGACTTCCAGGTGTTTTATCATCCCAATCAATTGCCGCCCGGTGTTTACGCCCTCAAAGCCAATGCCCGCGATGGCAGCGGCAACGCAAGTGGCGAACTACCCTATGAAGTTTCGTTTGTGGTGTCTGACAAAACTGATTTTGCCGTGCGATCGGTTTATCCCAATCCTTCGCGGGATGTATTTAATTTTAAAGTCTTTATGTCCGGAACAGCAGCCCCGACCGACTTTCAACTCACTATCTATTCCGCTACTGGAAGTTTGGTGCGAAGCTTTGGAAATGAAGTGTTGGAATCCTTGCACATCGGCACCAATGAAATTTCACTCAAGGCTGTCGATGCCAGTGGGCTTCCGCTACCATCAGGGTTGTATGTGTATAAAATGGTGTCCGCGCTCGGCAATAAGACATTCACCGCAAGCGGCCGATTGGCGGTAGCGCGATAAGTTTTCAGTGCAAAAATTCCCTAACTTTCAGGTCTCTTCTTTGTTACTTTTGCATAATAAACATTTACAACCATGTACGGAGGCGGCAACACATTTGAAGGCGTAAAAACGGATAGCCTGGCGCAGGAAGACCCGGTGAAGTTGGCGGAGTTTGAAGCGCGCATTGCACGTGGTGAAAAAATTGAGCCGTCTGACTGGATGCCGCAACTCTACCGCAAGCAGCTCATCCGCATGATTGAGCAGCACGGTCACAGTGAGATTATCGGGGCCCTGCCGGAAGGCACATGGATTACGCGCGCACCCGGCTTCAAACGCAAAATGGCCCTCATGGCCAAAGTGCAGGATGAAGTGGGCCACGCGCAACTACTCTACAGCGCTGCCGAAACGCTTGGCAAATCGCGCGAGCAGATGATAGACGATCTTATTACGGGCAAGTCAAAGTATTCGAATATTTTTAATTACCCCACCTTTACGTGGGCTGATTGTTGTTTCATTTCCTGGCTCGTAGATGCCGGAGCGATCGTGAACCAATTGGCGAATGCCAAAGGAAGCTACGGCCCTTACTGCCGCGCGCTTGATCGCATATGTGCAGAAGAATCGTTTCATCTAAAGTACGGTCATCACTGTGTGATCTACCTGGCCACCGGCACGCAAAAGCAACGCGACATGTTTCAGGAGGCGATCAACCGCTGGTGGCCACCGATGATGCACTTCTTCGGGCCGAGCGATAAAATCTCCACGCACACCGAGGTGCTGATGCGGTGGAAAGTGAAAATGGGGACTAATGATGATATGCGCAACCAGTTCCTCGACATGTACGTGCCCAAGATTTGGGAACTAGGCTTCACCATACCCGACCCCAACCTGAAGAAAAACACCGAGAGCGGTAAGTGGGAATACACCGAACCGGACTGGGAAGAATTCAAGCGCGTGATTAATGGAGATGGCCCATGCAACAAAGAGCGACTGGAAGTAAGACGCATTGCTGAAGAGCGTGGTAAGTGGGTACGCGAAGCGCTGAAGACACCCAAGACGGCTTACGTTACACCGTTGGCGTAGGAGTTAGAGGTGAATGACTTAAGATCAATACTATCTAGGATTCGAATGCGAGTCTATTCTTTTGTTTTACTTTTCACGTTAATTCAAGGAAAAGCGATTTCACAGGAAATTATAACGCTTTATCTCAATTCCGACTGGAAAATAACTTCAAAGGATCACGCAGTATCTGTCTGCGAAGCGGAGTATGACTTGGAGAACTTCAAACTTAATGGAAAGTTGTCCTGTAAAGATTTAAAAGGAATTCAAAAATTAACTTTGAACTACGTTAATGGGATAAGAAACGGGGAAGCTAAGCTGTTTAATCACCTTGGCCAACCAATCCTCTTAGGAAACTATTTAAGTAATTTCCGTATTGGTATTTGGCACTATTACTATCCAAATGGATCTTTAAAACAAGTAGTTAAATTTAGTGAGGATCCAGAATCAAGGCAGTCTGATTCTAATATTATGGTTGGAGAATTTTTTGACAGAGATGGAAAGCAATTGGTCATCAATGGAAATGGACGATGGTATAATGATTCAATCTATCATTCGTGGTCTGACAACACGACAATGAAGAGGGTTACAGGTGAATTTAAAGACAGTTTAAAGCATGGGGTTTGGGAATTGAGAAGGATGAACCAAAAACAATTCCTTCATCTTGAAAAATTTAAAAATGGACGATTGATCCAGACAACAGTGTTTAGTGAAAGAGATGGAGGAACTGGAACGACCTCTAGGGAGATGACACATAAATTTCCTGATGCCTACGCAAAGCTTTTTGGTAATATAGAGCTTTTCAAACTTGATAGTACAGTATTTGCCGACTCAATTCGCTACTTAGAAACGGAAAGGATTATAGAAATAGTAACTGGCACTAAATACAAAATAAGGAATCGCAACGCTGGTTATTTATTTGGAGACTTTGAGTTGATGGAATACATTTCACGAAACATAAGATATCCAAAAGAAGCGAGACAAAATGGATATGAAGGTTCTGTAATCATTCAGTTGACTATTGATGCGAAAGGTAACCCTAAAGATTATATGGTCCTCAAAGGGATTCACGCCACATTGGACAACGAAGCGTTACGAGTCATTAGGTCTATCAAAGATTGGGTATGTGCCCTCCATGATGGGCAACCTTACGATAAAACCATCGCCTTACCTGTAAAGTTTGAGATTCAAT
>JAIENH010000776.1 GCA_019751475.1 Cyclobacteriaceae bacterium | reverse complement strand
GGACGGGCCCTTACTTATTGCATCCGCCTTACACCGAAAAGATGAAAAAAGTCGTTGATGTATTATTGAAGTGGTTTTAACGCTGGGCCAACTTTATTTTCTGGCCATATGTGTAATTTCGCAACATAATTTCAAGGTATATGAAAATCGTGAAGAAGATTTTGATCGGTCTGGGCATTTTTCTGGTGCTGATCGTAGCAGCAGCTATTATCTTGCCGATCGTATTCAAAGATGATATTAAAGCTGCTATCGATAAAGAGATTGCCAAAAATGTCAATGCCGATGTGGTGTTTGATGTGAATAATTTCAGCCTTACGCTTTTTAAGGATTTTCCAAATCTCACGGTGCAAGTGAAGGAGCTTGGAGTGTTTAATCATGCACCATTTGAAGGAGAGCATCTTTTTGTAGTAGATGAATTTAATGTGGGCTTGAATCTTAAAGAAGTATTATTTGGTGATCAACTACGACTGAAAAGCATCTCACTCGTGAGACCGCAAATCAATATCAAAGTATTGGCCGATGGTAAAGCCAACTATGACATTACATACCCCTCTACCGATACGGTGAAACAAACAGGTGAGCCTGCTAAATTTTCTTTTGGCATTGACCACTGGGAGATTGTGGATGGAGGCGTGGTGTATGATGACAAATCGATTCCTTATTTCCTGGAAATAAAGGGACTTAACCATACCGGAAGTGGCGACTTCACACAAGATGTGTTTGATCTTCGCACACGCACCGTGGCCGATACATTGACAACAGCCATGGGCACGATGCAATTTCTCACCAATAAGCGTGTAGAAATTGATGCAGTGATTTCCATCAGCGAAGACGTGACCAAGTACACGTTCAAAGAAAACTCAGCCAAGGTCAACGACTTCGCTATGAGCTTTGATGGCTGGTTTAAAATGAACCCCGATAACTTCGGAATGGATATCAGTTTTAAGAGTCCTGAAAACACGTTCAAGAGTTTGCTATCACTTGTGCCGGGTATGTACACCAAGGACTTTGGCAAGATTGAAACGAAGGGAGACCTTTCTTTTGCGGGATTTGTGAAAGGCACGTATAGCGAAAAGCAAATGCCGGCTTTCAACGTGGCGCTCAATGTAAATGATGCTATGTTTAAATACCCCGACTTGCCCACAGCTGTCAATAACATCAACATGAACTTGCTGGTAGACAACAAAGACGGAGTTATTAACAACACGGTAGTGGACTTGAAGAAGCTTCACCTCGACTTTGGTTCTAATCCGGTGGATGCACGACTACTGATTGAAAACCTGAAGAACTACCGTATGGATGGCAACGTCAAAGCCAAACTTAACCTTACGGAATTAGGCAAGATGTTTCCCATGGAAGGCATGGAAATGCGTGGTATTTATTCCGTTAATGCGTCTGCCAAAGGCGTGTATGACAGTATTAAGAAAATCATTCCTGCTATTGATGCATCGATGACGCTGGCGGACGGATATGTTAAGTCTTCGAAGTTTCCGTTGCCGCTGGAAGATTTGAAAATGAATGCCAGCATCAAGAACACTTCCGGCAAAATGGCCGAGACGCTTATTGCAGTAAACGACTTTTCTATGCTGCTGGATGGAGAAAAGCTAAATGCCAGCATGACGCTGCAAAATCTCGATGACTACACATGGGAGGTAAAAGCGAATGGCGGTGTTGACCTGGAGAAAATGACAAAGATTTTCCCGATCGAAGGCATGACCCTGGCCGGTAAAGTAAAAGCCAATCTTGAAACGAAGGGAAAGATGAGCGATGTAAACGCCAAGCGGTACGACAAACTACCAACGAGTGGCACGGCTTCGCTTCGTGATTTTAAATACACCGCGAAAGACCTTCCGGCTGTTTCACTTTCTGCAGCAGATGCTTCGTTTGACCCTAAGAAAATTGAACTAAGCAAGCTGGACGGAACGATCGGAAAAAGCGACTTCAGCGTAACCGGCATTGTGACCAACTACATTGCCTATGTGTTGAATAACCAAACCATTCAAGGCACAGTCAATTTTTCTTCTAATCTCTTAGACCTAAATGAATTCATGACGGAAAGTGGCACCACACCTACAGCCACTGACACCGCATCGTTTGGTGTAATACCCATACCGGAGAATATTGACTTCACCATGAAGTCGAGTGTCAATACAGTGAAGATGATGGACTACACCATCACCAATGCGAGCGGTAACGTTATTCTACGAGATGGCATTGCCAACCTGAGCGGATTGAAATTTAATATGCTAGGCGGCAGTTTTGGCATGAGTGGCACTTACAATCCAAAAGACATCAAGCATCCAAAATATGATCTTGACCTAAAAATTGAAAACCTTGCTATTCAGCAGGCGGCCAGTTCATTTTCGATGGTGAAGACCTATGCACCCGTGGCAGGATTAGTGAATGGAAACTTCTCAACGGATTTTAAAGTAAGCGGTGAGTTAACGCAGAAGATGATGCCCAACTTGGCCACGGTAAACGGTGATGGGCTTATCAAGATTGCGCAAGCCGCCTTGACACAGTCTAAACTGGTCGCTGGCATCACATCGCTTACGAAACTTGACAACTCAGACCAAGTAAACCTGAAAGACGTGCTCATGTCTGCAAGCATATCCAACGGACGCTTGAGCGTGAAACCATTTGATGTTAAGTTTGGCGACTATGCCACCACGGTGGTCGGCAGCACAGGCCTCGATGGCTCGATTGACTACTCGCTGAAAATGATGGTGCCGGCTGGTGCCATGGGTTCACAGCTTCAGGGTTTTGTAAATCAATATGCGGGTACCAATAATCCCACTGATAAAATACCGGTGACCATTGGTGTGGGCGGAACCTACAAGGACCCCAAAACCAAACTGATTGCTACAGAACAAAAGCAACAAGTGAAGCAAGCAGTTGTCAACATTGTACAAGAGAAAGCACAGGAGGCTGTGAAACAAGTGACGGAAGGTGTGAAGCCTGACGAGATTGTAAAAAATCTATTGGGTGGCGGTGAGACAAAGCCAGACTCAGTAAAGAAAGACAGCACGGCCGCACAACCTGCAAACCCGGTTAACCAGCTTTTACAAAACAAGCTGCAAAACCTGCTGAAGAAAAAGAAGAACTAAGAG
>JAIENH010000173.1 GCA_019751475.1 Cyclobacteriaceae bacterium | reverse complement strand
GGAAACCAAAGGGCACCCCATTGTATTTGGAGAAAAAGTGGTTGACCCATCAAAACCCACGGTGTTGGTGTACGGTCACTACGATGTGCAGCCGCCCGATCCGCTGGAGTTGTGGAACACACCGCCCTTTGAACCCACCGTGCGCGATGGAAAAATCTATGCGCGTGGTGCATGCGATGACAAGGGACAGTTTTACATGCACATCAAAGCTTTCGAGATTATGATGAAGCATGGGTTGCTCACGTGCAACGTAAAATTCATGATTGAAGGAGAAGAAGAAGTGGGTTCTGATAACCTGGGCACGTTTGTGAAAGAAAATAAAAGCAAGCTCAAGGCTGATGTCATTCTCATTTCCGATACTTCTTTGATTTCACTTGATCAGCCCTCCATCACCGCGGGGCTGCGAGGCTTGAGTTATATGGAAGTGGAAGTAACAGGGCCCAACCGTGATCTGCACTCGGGTGTGTATGGAGGAGCGGTGGCCAATCCTGCCAACGTGCTCAGCAAAATGATTGCGTCATTGCACGATGAGAACGGGCGTATCACTATTCCCGGCTTTTACGACCGTGTGGCTGAACTCTCTGCTGCTGATCGCGCAGCGTTGAATAAGGCGCCTTTTGATTTGGATGAATACAAAAAAGAATTGGGCATTGCGGAGGTGACCGGTGAGAAAGGCTACACCACGCTGGAGCGCACAGGCACTCGCCCCACACTGGATGTCAACGGCATTTGGGGCGGCTACACCGGGGAAGGCGCTAAGACAGTGCTGCCTTCCAAAGCATCGGCTAAAATCTCGATGCGATTGGTACCAAATCAGCGACCTGCTGAGATTACGGAGTTGTTCACTAAGCATTTTATTTCCCTCGCGCCCAAGACGGTAAAAGTAAAAGTTACGGCTCATCACGGTGGCGAGCCTGCCGTGACGCCCACCGATTCAAAAGCTTTTAAAGCGGCCAGCGCAGCCTTTGAAGAAGTGTGGGGCAAGGCGCCTATTCCAACACGGGATGGCGGCAGCATTCCCATCGTAGCACTTTTCAAAAAAGAACTCGGTGTCGACACGGTGCTCATGGGCTTTGGTCTTGATACCGATGCCTTGCATTCACCCAATGAACATTACGGCATCAAAAATTTCCTGATCGGCATTGAAACCATCGTGGCATTTTACAAGCACTACGCCAAGTAATGTTTGTCTATAGTTTGCTGAATAAACCAGCAAACGTTTCTGTGATAATTGTCCGGTTGAACTTTCGCTCGGCTAATTGACGTGCATTTCCCTGGAAGGATTTTAACTGTGATGTATCTTGCAAGAAGGGACTAATCTTCTTTACGAAATCCAACGGCTGAAGAGGATCAACAAAGATGCCGCATCGCGCTTGCTCCACTTCCTTGCGCACCCACCCGCTGAAATTGATCACAATTAGTTTACCAGCCGCCAAGCCGTCAAAAAACTTATTGGGAGAGCCTGTCTCCAGGATGGGCACATTTTTGTACGACACAAAAACCGCGTCCGTCACATTCATCACCTCACGTGTTCCATCACGATCAACAAAATCAACGAAAGAAATATTCTGCAAACCCATAGAGGCGGCCAGTTGTTTCAGCGTTCCTAGTACCGCACCGGTACCACACAAGATAAATTGAATCGGCAGCCCTGCTTTGCGCGAAGCATTGGCACACTCTAAAAAATAATCCAGGCCATTGGCCACACCCACAGCACCGATATAGGATACCACCCACTTTCCGGTTACCCGGAATTTATTTTCCAGAATAGGATCTTTAGCAACAGGTTTGTAAAAGTCTGTGTCCGACATATTAGGCACCATGTAGACAGTTTTCTCGGGCACCTTTTTTTCGATGGCCGCCTGAATAGCCGGAGACAAAGCCACAATAAATCGCGCGTGTCGGTAAATTGATTTCTCTAATGCCAACAGCATCTGTTTGAAAAAATAATTTTTGACGAACCCCATTTGAATGGGCGCATCCGGCCAAAGATCACCTACTTCAAAAACATACGGCATACCAAAACGCATGCTTATCCAACGGGCGGCAAGCCCGATCGTGAGAGGCACTGATATAGCATAACAAACTGTAAAATCGCGAAACTTACTCGCCAGTCGGATGGCACCAGTATTAAATCGAACAAACGACCAACTGCGCTTGTAGAATCCAAAGCTATTGTCGTAAGCCACCGGCAGGTAGTGCACTTCAATGCCATCTATCTGTTCGGTGCGCGATTGTTTACCATTCCATGCGGTGATTACCATCACACGATGACCGCGGTCTACCAGCGCTTTGGCCAGGTAGTAGGAGCGCACCACCCCGCCCATAGCAGGTGTTTTGAAGTGTTGGTGAAGGAGCAAAATTTTCACGGTGCAAAGAAAGAAATAGTTGGCACGTGGTCGTAAACACTACGTGTTTTTTGAGGTTTAATTTTTACCTTAAAGACTTCATGCGCATCGTTCATTTACATTCCATCACACATCGCTATGGCGACCGGGCCGTATTACAAAATATTGAATGGGCGCTAACAGACAAAAAAGTGACAGCCCTTCTCGGCAAAAGCGGCAGTGGTAAATCTACTTTACTGAAAACCATTAACGGCCTGGTGAGGCCGGCCGAGGGTGCAGTCACCCTTTTTGAAAAACCCATTGACTACAACAAAATCACGGACGTGAGGAGAAGCATCGGGTACGTAGTACAAGGTGTTGGCCTGTTTCCTCACCTTACGGTGGAGGAAAATATTTCGCTGCCGGGAAGAGTATATCCCGGAATCGTGCAGCAACCTGCCGAACGAGTGAGTGAACTAATGAGTCTCGTGCATCTGCATGAACGCCATCGCAAAAAATTTCCGCATCAACTCTCGGGGGGGGAGCAACAGCGGGCCGGCATTTGCCGCGCATTGTTCCTAAATCCACCCTTGCTATTGATGGACGAGCCCTTTGGTTCGCTCGATGCCATTACACAATTTGATATTCACCGCGAGTTTATGGAGTTGCAGAAGGCCGCACCACGAGCAGTGATACTTGTAACGCATGATCTGCGTGAAGCGCGCAAGCTGGCAGACGAAGTGGTAGTAGTAGATCAGGGCGCGATACAACAAGCAGGCACC
>JAIENH010000130.1 GCA_019751475.1 Cyclobacteriaceae bacterium | reverse complement strand
GCTCGCTGACCAAGCAGAACCGGAAGTCGCTGCGCGCCAAGGGAAGCAAGGGCTACCTGTCCAGCGACGTGCTCGACATGTACGGTAGCTGGCTGCACCTGACCTGGACGGTCGACAACCCCCCGCCCTACGCCACCTTCAGGATCTTCACCCCCCTCTTCTCGGAGACGATCACCGCGGACGGCTACATCCACCAGCACAGTGCCGGGCCGCATAGTCTTAAGCATGTCGCGGGTGATGAGCTTGGGAGCTTTGGCACCCGGAACTAAAACGCCACCGATGATAAGATCGTGTGTCTTCACCAGTTCACGGAGCACGTAGTCGTTGCTCACCATGGTGTGTACGTTCTTGGGCATTACATCATCGAGGTAGCGCAGGCGGTTGATGTTTACATCGGTGATGATCACATCTGCTCCCATACCAGCCGCCATCTTGGCTGCATTGGTGCCTACTACTCCGCCACCGAGGATCAATACTTTCGCGGGCATCACACCGGGCACACCGCCAAGCAATATGCCACGTCCCTTCAATGGCTTCTCCAAATATTTAGCACCCTCCTGGATGGACATGCGCCCCGCCACTTCACTCATCGGTATCAATAATGGTAAACTACCATCTACCCGCTCTACTGTTTCGTAAGCGAGGCAAACGGAATTGGTTTTAATCATGGCGTGCGCCAACGGTTCATACGAAGCAAAGTGAAAATACGTGAACACCAACTGGTCTTTACGAATGAGTCCATATTCCTGTTCGATCGGCTCTTTTACCTTCATGATCATTTCGGCAATACCAAATACTTCTTCTGCCGAGGGTAATATTTTTCCGCCAGCCTTTACGTATTCGTCATCGGCAAAACCGCTGCCATCACCGGCCTTGGTTTGTACATAAACGGTATGGCCTCTGCGGGCAAGTTCTTGCGTGCCGGCAGGGGTGAGGGCTACGCGGTTTTCGTTATTCTTGATTTCTTTGGGTACGCCAATTATCATAAAAGAGAATGGTTAAGTAATGAATGTCTGTTTAAATCATCTTTTACAGGATGCCCGAAGTTACTTTCCGGTACCCTGGCAAAATCCGGTCAAATGTAAAGATTCGTTTACGATTGAAATACCTAAATTCTTAACTTTTCGCTTCATGAATGCTCATTCACTCTATGCTTTTTACGGTTCCTTGCGCAGGGGCATGAGCAACTACCATCAATTTCGCCATGGGCTTACTTTCTTATACGATCATGTGCTTCAGGGTTACCTGCTTTATAAACTAGACTATTACCCTTATGCAGTACGCTCAGTCGATGGCCAGAGCGACCTTACGGTGGAGGTATTCAAAATCATTGACCCTGCGGTGGAGAAAGCAATTCACGATCTTGAGTTGGGAGTGCGTTATTATTATGATGAAGTGACCATTCGCGGAATGGCCACGGGCATCTACCTGTTTGACAAGGCAGGCAATGAACCTTTGGTAAAAGGGGGTGATTGGGTAAAATTCTTCCGTCCCTGAGCGCCAACCCGGTATTTTGTTCCGGCCTCAAATTTGGTTTTGATCGCTCCTGCTAATTTCCCTAATTTTGATTTAACCACATTCTCCTTGCAGCAAACCAAAGCCATTAAGTCACGATTTTCTGAAAAGAAGATCGCATCCATTCTGGATGACTTTAAGCTCGCTTGTGCCAGCCGAGAGGCCAGCATTATCGGGCGCAAGGAAGTGTTTATGGGCAAGGCCAAGTTTGGCATCTTTGGCGATGGCAAAGAGATAGCTCAGATCGCCATGGCCAAGGTCTTCCGTCCTGGTGATTTTCGATCGGGCTACTACCGCGACCAGACGTTTATGCTCGCCATTGGTGAGCTAACGTTGCAACAATATTTTGCTCAACTCTATGCCCACCCCGATGTAGATGCTGACCCTGCCTCCGCAGGACGATTGATGAACGGCCACTATGCTACTCGCATGTTGGATGATCAGGGTGCATTAAGGCCACTGTCAAAATCAAAAAACAGCAGCGCAGATGTGTCGCCTACTGCTGCACAAATGCCTCGCTTAGTAGGCCTGGCATACGCATCTAAGTTGTTCAGAAATAATCCTGGCTTACAAAGCTTCACCGACTTAAGCATTGAAGGCAATGAAATAGCCTTTGGCACCATTGGTAACGCATCGACTTCTGAAGGTATGTTCTTCGAAGCCATCAATGCTGCTGGGGTGTTGCAAGTGCCTATGCTTACCGCAGTGTGGGATGATGGCTACGGCATTTCGGTACCACAGGAATATCAGACAACTAAGAGTAGCATCTCCAAAATTTTATCGGGCTTCCAGCGCGATGCTAACGATAAAGGTTTTGAACTATTCACTGTAAAGGGTTGGGATTACGAGGCCCTCTGCCAGACATTTGAACGGGCGGAGAAAGTATGCCGTGAAGAACATGTGCCAGTGCTTATTCACGTAACGGAAGTAACTCAACCACAAGGTCATTCTACTTCGGGTTCGCATGAGCGATACAAATCCAAGGAGCGCCTGAAGTGGGAGGTGGAGCATGATTGTATTCGAAAGATGCGTCACTGGATTCTGGAAAATGAGTTGAGCACCCCCGAGGAACTCGATCAGTTGGAAAAAGAAGGAAAGACCTTTGCAAAAACTCAAAAAGAAGCTGCATGGAGAGCATTTAACAACGGCATCCAGCGTGATCAGCAGGAATTGCTGGGATATCTACAGGAAGCAGGTGCAAGTAATTCTGAAGTAGAAGAGGTGAGACTCACGTTAGAAAAGACCATCAATCCGTTACGGATGGATGCGGTGAAAGCTGCGAAGAAATCGCTTCGCCTGCTCCGCGGCACGGATTCTTCTGCTCGTACCAATATTATTCAGTGGCTGTCACGAACATTAGCAGAAAACAACGAACGTTTTAGTTCGCATTTATATAGCCAGTCAGCCTGGTCTGCCTTGAATGTGCCGGAGGTTAAAGCTGTTTATGCAGATCAAGCACCATTGGTAGACGGTCGTGAAATTTTACAGGCATGTTTCCGGTCGGCTCTTGAGCGTGATCCGCGTGTACTCGCGTTTGGTGAAGATGTAGGTCGCATTGGTGATGTCAATCAGGGCTTTGCCGGGCTTC
>JAIENH010000534.1 GCA_019751475.1 Cyclobacteriaceae bacterium | reverse complement strand
GCGCTTGTATTATTCCATGGCTCGGGAAGGAATGTTTTTTAAAACTGCTGCCTTCATTCACCCAAAATCAAATGTACCGACCAATGCTTTTGTCATCCAGGCAGTATGGGCAAGCGTGCTGGTTTTGTCCGGAAGTTTTGATCAGCTCACCGACATGCTGGTGTTTGCTGCCTTTATCTTCTATGGCGCTACCGCTCTAGGTGTAATTTTGTTACGATTTAAAATGCCTGATGCGCACCGGCCGTACAAAGCCTGGGGCTACCCGGTGGTGCCTGGCCTTTTCGTTATTTTCTGTATTGCCCTGATTGTCATCACCCTCATTGGCAAACCGCGCGAAGGTTTGCTCGGCCTGGGCTTAATGCTCACGGGAGTACCTTTCTATTTTTATTGGTCGAGGAAAAGTACTCATCCATAGCACAGCACATTTTTATAAGCGGTAAAAAATTCGAGTATTTGACGCTCGCTATTCCACATCGAATCTTGACCTTTGAAAGTCTGAACATGAATTGATTTATGGAAACCATTGAACTCTCGGGCATCATCGGCATGGTAGCCCTGGCCGCCCTGGCACTAAATTTTCTGGTAGGCATCTTTATCTGGTCGAAGCAGGAGTTTAAACTTCCCTACAACATCTCATTTCTGCAATTACACAAATTCACAGGTTACACAGCCGCCATCACGATTCTCCTCCACATTGTACTCATACCGCTTGACCCCAAGTCCGGATTTACCTGGGGTGATTTGCTGCTGCCTGCCTGGACACAGCATCAGCCCTTGGCCAATACATTTGGTTCGGTGGCTTTTTACCTGATTGGCGCGGTGGTGATCAGCTCATATTACAAGGACAAGATCAAATTGCCGCTTTGGCGAACTCTTCATTTCATATCCTACTTTGCGGCCGTGCCATTGATCTTGCACAGTGTAATTACCGATCCAAAACTGGAAGACAGGCCCATCGATTGGTTTGATGCGGAGAAATTGTTTGTGCTACTATGCTGCCTCGTGATTGTAACCCTTACGGTTTACCGATTTTTGCTGATCAAAAAGAAAGCCTGACTATTTTCTCTTGATCGCTAGCAAGGGAATCGACCCAAGATAGGCGAGTGTTCGTGTTACGCTTTTCGCGAAAAGCTTTTCAATAAGGCTTAGGTGATGCGTAAACGTGGTGAGCAAGTCGGCCTTGGTTTCTTTAATGTACTTATCAATGGCCATCGGCACATCGTCATCGATGATTAGCTTGAAGTCAAGCTTGCTGTAATTCATTTTTTGAATGATCTCCTCGACTGATTTTTTGGAGGCTTCCACTTTTTTATCCATTGAGGGTACCACATGTATCATGTGAACGTGTGACCCATAGATCTGCGCAAACTCCACAATGATATCGAGCTCTTTTTGCACATTCTTCAAATCAGAAGCGTACACAATGTGCTGAAGGTTCTTGTATTGCGCATATTCTGGTATGGCCAATACAGGTGCATTACAATCGTCAATGACAGAGACGGTAGTGCCACCCATGCGGGCTTTCTTGAGAGCCGAGGCACCGCGGGAGCCCATCACCACCATGTTGGTCGGGTTCTTGTCCGTATAGCGCCTTACCATCTCGGTAACGGTATGCGAACGGATGGCTTTGAACTGCAACGAGTAATTTCCTTTCACTTCCTGCTTCAATTCGCGCACAAGCGTTTCTCCTTCTTCTTCCGCAATTTTTGTAAGCGTCTTTTCAATCTGCTTTAACTTGAGGTTGGCCTTCGGCACTCCTTCAATTCGAACGATATTGAGAATCGTAAATTCTGCATTTAAAGGCCCCGCCATTTTTAATGCAAACTTCATGGCTACTTTAGAAAGAGGCGAAAAATCGGTAAGGAGTACGAGCTTGGGTGCTGACATGGCCGGTGGGTTTATATCAAAAATACTGTATTCTCAGGCAAAAATACTTCGTCTGCCGCCAAATTTCTATTCAAAATCAAACTTACTTTGTTGGTGAAATCACTTCCGCTTATGAAACACTGTTCATCCGTGGCCTTTGCATGGCTTATTCTTCTTAGCGCAGGTTGTGCAGGCCAGTCCGTTGATGTAAAAAATATCCAGCGGCACATCAAGGTGCTCGCGAGCGACTCTCTCGAAGGACGCGGAACCGGCACGGCTGGAGAGAAGTTGGCGCTTACCTATATCCAAACGCAATTCACAAAAATTGGCTTATCGTCCAAAGGAGATGGTAAATTGTTTACACAAAAATTCGCTTTTAAATCGGGTGTACATGGCACCGGAGCGGAAGGCACCGCTTACAACGTAATTGGCTTCCTTGACAATCAAGCCACTAATACTATCATCATTGGAGCGCATTACGATCACCTCGGATTGGGTCAAGAAGGAAATTCACTGGAGGCTAACCCACAAAATAAAATTCACAACGGGGCAGATGACAATGCATCAGGTGTGGCGGGTGTGATTGAACTAGCCCGATATTTTAAAAGCAACGGGGTAAAAGAAAAAAACAACCTCCTCTTCATCTGCTTTTCCGGTGAGGAGCTCGGTCTTTACGGATCAAAGTATTTCACTGAACATCCTACCATCGATCTGACGCGTGCAGACTTTATGATCAACATGGACATGATCGGGCGGCTTGATACAAAAAATGGATTAGCTGTAAGCGGCTCAGGCACGAGCTCTGTATGGGAAACTCTTCTTAAAAAACTAAGCACTACAGAGGTGCCAATCAAAACAGATTCTTCTGGCATGGGTCCCTCCGACCATACATCATTCTATCTGAAAAACATTCCTGTACTTCATTTCTTTACAGGATCACACAGCGACTATCATAAACCATCAGATGATTTCGAAAAAATCAACTATGATGGGGAAGCAAAGGTATTAGCCATTATCATCAAAGTAATCGAAGCCCTTGACTCCGAGCCCAAACTGGCCTTTCTCACCACCAAAAATAAATCCATGGGATCATCCCGTGCTTTCAAAGTTACCCTTGGGGTGATGCCAAGCTATACGTCAGATGAAGTAGGATTGAAAGTAGACGGAGTAAGCGATGGAAAGCCCGCACAAAAAGCCGGGCTATTGACAGGTGATCTGATTATCC
>JAIENH010000178.1 GCA_019751475.1 Cyclobacteriaceae bacterium | reverse complement strand
ATTGCGAACCAAACTCCGTCATCACGGATTCAGGATGAAACTGCACACCGCGCACATCCCACTGGTGGTGGCGAATGGCCATCACAAGGCCGTCTGCATTTACAGCCGTAACTTCCAGTTCATTACCAATCGTCTCGGGAGAAATTACCCACGAGTGATAATGAGTAGCCCTGAAGTGACGTGGAATATTTTTAAACAATAGCTCATTGGAGTCAAGCACATTAACACGCGAAGTGACACCGTGCAGAACCTGGGGAATGTTGAACAGCGATGCGCCATACACTTCACCAATTCCCTGGTGACCCAAACACACACCAAGAATACTCTTGGTCGCCCCGTAATGGCTGATGACTTGCTTCATGATTCCCGCCTCTTCCGGCACACCCGGCCCAGGCGACAAGAGAATCTTATCATACTTTGCTACCTCCTCCACTGCAATCTTGTCGTTGCGGTAGATATCCGGTTGATGACCTAACACACGAAGAATGTGCACCAGGTTGTAGGTGAACGAATCGTAATTGTCAATCACTAAAATAGCACGCTTCATATCAATGTATTTTTTCTGCAAGCGTCAGTGCCTTTCGCAACGCTTCTAATTTGTTGTTTACTTCCTGTAATTCCGTGGCCGGGTCTGACTTCGCCACGATACCAGCACCTGCTTGATACGTAAGAAAATTTCCCTTACTCAAAAACGTGCGAATCATGATGGCATGATTTACATCACCGTTAAACCCAATAAAACCTATGGCACCGCCATAAAAACTGCGATTAACATTTTCATATTGATTTATAAGGGAAACAGCCTTGTGTTTGGGCGCCCCCGATAGTGTGCCTGCTGGAAACGTATCCGCTGTGAGTTTCAAAGGCGAGGCTCCTGCCGGAAGCTGCCCCGAGACTTTGGAAACAAGATGGATAACGTGTGAGTAGTATTGTATTTCTTTGAATACCTCCACTTTCACGTTTTCAGCATCACGACTGAGATCATT
The DNA here is from genome assembly GCA_019751475.1 of Cyclobacteriaceae bacterium. Lineage (GTDB taxonomy): Bacteria > Bacteroidota > Bacteroidia > Cytophagales > Cyclobacteriaceae > ELB16-189. Next base: position 2,104 of record JAIENH010000178.1, on the reverse strand, counting down.
GCGGGCCAGATCAACTAACATCACGTGTTCAGCATTTTCCTTTTCATCTTTCGACAATCGGGTAGCCTGCTCCTGATCTTCTTTGTCATTGCCAGAACGCTTGAACGTGCCAGCTATCGGATAAATACTAGCCTCCTGACCTTTGATTTGTATTTGCGCTTCAGGCGATGAACCAAAAATCTTAAAACTCCCGTAATCGAAAAAGAAAAGATAGGGTGATGGATTGATCGAGCGCAATGCTCGGTAGACATTAAATTCATCGCCTTTAAAGCCGCTTGTAAACTTCCTGGAGAGCACGATTTGAAAGACGTCTCCGCGAAAGCAATGCTGCATTCCTTTTTTGATCAGGTCAAGAAACTGATCATTGGTATAGTTGGATGTTTCGGCCTGGGTGCGGTGAAAAGGAAACGTAGAAAACCGGTTGCTGAAAATTATTTTCTCAAGCTTCTCAAGGCCTCCTTCTTCGACAACACCTACGGGTAGATTTTCGATAAGCGTCAATTCATTTGAAAAATGATCTACCACAATCACATATTGATACACTTTGTACATGATGTCGGGAATTGTGGACTGATGAACCGTCAGGTCAACATCATCAAAGTAGCGCAGTGCATCGTAGGCCATGTAGCCAAACAGGCCCGCAGCATTAAACTTTCCCGTGCTCCCTCCTGCTTCAAAAGACGAACGGAAAACTTCCAGTTGCTCAAGTACCTGTTCGCGTTTCGTCAAGGTTGTTGTTTTGCTTGTGCCATCCGGAAAGTGTTGTTGTAGCGACTCGCCTTGTACCTGAAAGGAGGCTATCGGCTTGCAACAGATAAAAGAAAGGCTGTTTTCATGACCGTGGTAATCGGAACTTTCCAACAGCAAACTTCCGGCAAATACATCACGCAGCTTCAAGTAGATATTGACAGGCGTGAGCGTGTCTGCAAGCAGTTTAACTGAACGTGTGACTAAGGTGTACTTCATACTAATTTTCAAAAACGAATAAATAAAAAAGCCCGCCCCGATAGATCGGAGCGGGCCTGTTAACAATTTTATAGATAAACGCTTACAGCATGGCCTTCCACCGATCGGGATCCGAACGATGCCACCACCAAGCTGATACGTTACACTTCTTCATAGTTACTTATTCGGCAGCTGCCTCTTTTTTGCGCACCACGCGTTTTGCTTTTGGCTTCTCTTCCGCTACAGCGGCAACAGCAGCCTCAGGCTTAGAAGCAGCCCGCTTTAATCTTGCTTTGATAGCAGCACGGTTTCTTGATACACCGTACGAGCCGATTGAACGTTTACCTTTCTTTGATTTTTTGTCTCCTCTTCCCATATTGAACTTAAAATTTAGAGAGCAAGTATAGCAAGGGCCGGTTAATTAACAAAATTCCAGAGCTACCCTTGTTTAATTTTTAGGCTTTGTAACAGCCTTTCTTTATAAAATTCATGCGAAATCGCTGAACCACTCCGCTCCGCTATTGTTAGATAGAAGGATTTCGGTAACATTGATAGCAACGTATTCATCCACTTCAACCCGCTCCTTATGGCACGACCATCGTTAGAATTGGTACAATCCCTGCGGCAGGCCGCCCGTAAGATTGAGTTAAGTGCCACCTATCAATGGGGGCACATGGGCAGTTGCAATTGTGGTTTTTTGGCCCAGGAGGTGACACGGCTATCGAAAGAAGAAATACACAGGCGCGCCATGATGCGCCACGGTGACTGGAGCGAACAGTTGAACGATTATTGCCCAACTAGCGGCCTGCCCTTTGATGATACCATTTCGGAGATGATTGATTTCGGCTTTGACTCGGAAGACCTTCATCACCTTGAGCGACTGTCAGACCAAAACGTGCTTCGGTCGCTACCGGTGGGCGAAAGAAACCTGGAGTTTAACAACAAACTGCACGCTGCTCGCTACATGAAAGCCTGGGCGAATCTCCTGGAAGAAGAATTGGTAAAGTCCGTAAAAGGATAGTAGGTTGATAAGAGATAGGTTGATAAGTTGATAAGAAATAATGGAAATTTTTAAAATCATGAAGCAATTGTATATTTTAATTTACTAATGTTTCTTCAAGAGAAAATTGTCAATATGATCATCCTGATGGCAAATTTC
>JAIENH010000220.1 GCA_019751475.1 Cyclobacteriaceae bacterium | reverse complement strand
TCAAGTACACCAACAATGTCGGTGAGGTCTTTCTCGTTGAGCACTACGTTGTCGTATTTGTAATCGTTGTGAAGAAATGCAGGCGGTGCATCTGGCGGTTGATTGTTTATAAGCCATGGCATCACTTCATTGATTGTGTCAATAGTGTCGGTCTCTGCAGCAGTGTAGCGTTTCGTCCAGCCCTCTACTTGTCGTTGAATGTAGCCTTCGGGCTTGCCCAGTTGAATCAGACCGGTAGCGGATATGTCAAGCGAATGAAGCATGGCAAGGTTGTCGATAAGAGCTTCGGATATCTTTTGCATCTGCGAGGCCTCCAGTTTTATTTCTTTCACGGAAGCAGGCCGGAGAATGACTCCATGAAGACGTTCCATGAGGTAAAACGGTGCGCCAAGCACAGCGCTATCTTCACAATGCACGTACGGCCGTGGCACCTTAGGATAATATTGACGCAGCAACGAAAGCACCTTAAACTCACGGCCCATATCGTGAGCAGACTTGATGGCTGCCCCAAAGGGTGGGCGTCTTAAAATAAAATCTCCCTTGTCCGAAGTGAGCAAATAGGTGAGGTTTGAATATCCCCCAGCAAACTGGTGTTGGTGGACTACTTTACCTAAATCAGGCGCAGAGTTTTGGATGTATTCATTTAGCTTGACGAGATCAAGTTCTTCACCTTTTCTAATTTCAACCGGTTGATCAATGAGGCCCATGATGCTACTTTCCTTTTTTTACATCGAGGCCGTAGGATTTCAAAATGCCCAGAGCAAGGCTTTGCTTGTGCACTTCATCGGCCCCATCCCAAATGCGTGCTCCGCGTTCGTGCTGATACAAGGTGGCCAGCATGGTGCCATCCGAGAGGCCGAGCGCACCGTGTACTTGTATCGCCCTATCCAATACTTTTAGTACCATATTGGCTGTGAAAAATTTGATACCGGATATCTCATTGCGACAAGCCCCTGCGCCTTCATCATCTATTTTAGCGGCCGTGCGTAGCACCAGTAACCGGGCTGCATCAATCTCTACACGACTTTCTGCAATGAAGCCCTGGATGAATTGTTTCTCTCCAAGCAAGGTGTCTTGACCGATCTCACGCGAGGCAGCCCGTTGGCACATCAGGTCAAATGCCTTTTCTGCAATGCCGATCCACCGCATGCAGTGGTGAATGCGCCCAGGCCCGAGCCGTTCTTGCGCGAGTTTAAAACCTTGCCCTTCCTCCCCTATAAGGTTGGTCACAGGTACTTCGCAGTTCTCCAAGCGTATTTCTGAATGACTCGCCCAGTCGCCACCAGCCTCTCCAAAAATCGGAATCTTTCGGATGTGGATGACTCCTTTGGTATCAGTCGGCACGATGATCATGCTGGCCCGCTGATGGGGTGGAGCCGAGGGATTGGTCACTGCCATCACAATCATGAATGAAGCACCTTCAAAGGATGAGGTAAACCACTTATGACCGTTTAGTACGTAGTTGTCTCCTTTCTTCACGGCTGCTGTAGCGAGACGCGTTGGATTGGAGCCGGCAAATTCCGGTTCGGTCATCGCGAAGCAACTTCTGATCTTTCCTTCCAGTAATGGATGTAAAAATTTCCTCTTTTGACCTTCCGAACCAAACTTGCTCAACAACTCCATATTTCCGATGTCAGGCGCCTGGCAGTTGAATGCATACTGACCATAAAAAGGCGTACGCGACATGGCCTCGCTCAATTGCGCAAACTCACAAAGGGTGAGTCCCCAGCCGCCTTCATTCTTAGGCAAGTGAAGGCCCCACAATCCCGCTGCTCTTACACCCGCCCGTTTGGCATTAAGCAACGTGTAGGTCTCTGTGGCCGTTCGGGTATGATGGTCTTTCTCCAGGGGCAGCAATTCTGATTCAACAAATGCCTTGACCTTGGGCAGCAGTTCCTTCAGTCGCTCGGTAGCAAATATTTTTTCCAATTCAGTTGATGTTAAGAAGTGCGCAGAGGCGTTTTGCTCATGTAGCTCTACGCCAAATAATCAAATTTACTTTTGCTTGGTTACCTTCTTGCGATCGGTGCAAATAGACAACTTTCCGGTATCTTAAAGGCATCTACCAACGGCACCGCTTCTTGCCGCACTTCCCAGCAAAGCTGGTTTACCAACTTCCTGATAGCCTTTGTCTTGGCGCCTTCCATATAGCCTTGCTCCAGGTACCAACCTTTGTTCTTTTCAATTTGCGATAGCGCATACAACTGGCAAAGCTTTCGCAATACATTTTGACAGCCCGTGTCGCGCGTGTCATTCACCGCTTTTTGAAATTGCTCCAAAATAATCCGCTCTACGTAAGCAAAACCTACTTCAATAAGATGATGCTGACTCACGTTGAACGCATCAAATGAATCCATGCCGGAACTGATGTGGCGCTTTAGTCGCTTGGCGGCTGAAATAAGAATGTCGCGCTCGCGGTATTTGAATGCATTAAGGTGAAACTCCGGGTCAAGCAAATGTTCTTCGTCTGTAGCACGCACGGTAAATGGGTTCATCTCGGTGATGGATGTCATGGCCTGATCAGCTACAAAGTTGAGGATGCCAAACATCCCCATGTTGCTGAACTCCTGCTTAAACTCTGTAAGTCTGCCTTTGGCGACCAACTGCATTAACACAGTATTGTCACCTTCAAATGTGGTGTAGATGTCGCTGTCATTTTTCAGGTCATCAATTCTATTTTCAGACAAATAGCCTTTTCCGCCACAGGCCTCTCGACATGTTTGCAAGGTGTACGTAGTACTCCAAGTGGCAAACGACTTCAGTCCTGCTGCCAACGCTTCGATCTCCTGCATCTCTTCTTCCTTGCGGTTGACGAATCGTTGCGTGAGATACTGTAGCGAGAAGTGCAAGGCATACGCATTCGCGAGAAGCGGCATGAGCCTGCGCTGGTGTGTGCGGTAGTTGAGGATTGGCACCTCGGCTGCACCTTCCGGCCCAAATTGTTTGCGCCCGTCACCGTAGCGAATAGCAATCGTAAGTCCTGACTTAGCTGCACTCAATCCCGAGCGCGGTATACCGATGCGCCCACCCACTAACGTACCCAGCATAGTAAAGAACCTGCGGTTGTCACTGGTGATAGGA
>JAIENH010000666.1 GCA_019751475.1 Cyclobacteriaceae bacterium | reverse complement strand
ACCCAGCAGCAGGAGAGGAGTATTTGATGTTTTCATAAACTGGTTTATTTTATAAACTGATAGCATAAAAAAATTTACTTTTTGATGTAATCCCTCAGTGTATTCACATATTCTTCAAAAGCTTTTATTCCTTTCTTCGTCACCTTACAAGTCGTTAAGGGCTTTTTTCCATTGAACGATTTTTCGATGGTGATGTAGCCTGCCTCCGAGAGCTTATCAAGCTGCACGCTCAGGTTGCCGGCCGTTGAGTTTGTCTTTTCTTTCAGGTACACAAATTCAGCCGACTCCGCACTCATCAGCAGTGACATGACTCCCAATCGCAATTGAGAGTGTAACAGTGGATCTAATTCTTTAAGCATCTTTCTCGCGTTGATTGCGCAGCATGTATCCTGGAATTAAGTATCCCAGCACCACTGCAATGCCTCCCGCCAAAATTTGGTCAATGGGAGGGAGGAAATAACAAGTAATCCCTGCTACCCAGAATAAAATACCCCCGTACAGCAACGGCTTGAAGCGAATGATAATGCCAGATACAAAGGTTGCGGCCCCTATGGGCATCATTATCACTGCATTGATCATCCAGTTTAACTTATCTCCAAAAAGCCATGCTGGTGCAATTGTAATAGCCATACTTATCCAGAGCCACTTGCTGATCTGGTCGAGGTGAGTTTTTACTATTCGGTCTTTCTCTTGCTTCCTTCCGTAGATAAACATAGCCAAGTAGGTTGGTAATACCAGCAACCAAATATACGGAGCATAGCGTGGGTAGAAGTGTAGCTTGTACATGAAGTACATGCCGAGATTACAAATTGCAATGACCCAGCCCCAAAGCAGAAAATAGAAGCTGCTTCTACTTACGTTGCCCTGCGCCTGGCGTATCATACTGGTAATCACATCCAGGCTTTGTTGTGCGGAGAGAGAGTCGTTTTTTGTTTCCATATGGCTGTTAACGCAGCAAATATAAAGTAGTTTATAAAATAAACCAAAATATTTTAAAACCCTTTCAATGCCTCTGAAAACCCCGTTTTTACCCTTCCTGTAAACTTGGTTTCGAAACTATGAATTTGGCTATCTTGCGCTTGACCCAAACCTTACCGAATGAAAAAACTATGTTTCATGCTGCTGATGGTATTCAGCGCAGGTGTACTGACGGCACAAAATACGGCCGATAAAATCGAAAAATTAAAAACAGAGGCACTCATCGAGGTTGAGAAGAATGCTGTACTCGGTCAGCAGATCAACGATATGCTTTTCAGTTTCTCCGAGCTTGGCTTCCAGGAAGTGGAGACATTTAATTATCTCACGTCAATTTTAGAAAAGAATGGTTTCAAAATTCAAAAAGGAATAGCCGGCATACCCACCGCTTGGACGGCTACATGGGGGAGTGGTAAACCATTTATCGCCCTTGGCTCGGATGTGGATTGTATTCCCAAAGCTTCTCAGAAACCAGGTGTAGCGTACCATGATCCCATCGTAGAAGGCGCACCAGGTCATGGAGAGGGTCATAATTCCGGTCAGGCACTCAACATTATATCAGCGCTCGCTATCAAAAAGATCATGGAGCGTGAAAAAATGCCGGGCACGCTGATGCTCTGGCCGGGCATTGCAGAAGAACTACTCGGCACGAAGGCTTACTACGTACGGTCGGGGGCTTTCAAAGACGTTGACGCTTGCATCTTCACTCACGTAGCCAGCAACCTGGGCGTGGGTTACGGTGATGGAGGTTATAACGGCATGATCTCCGTGAAATTTAATTTTGAAGGAGCAGCTGCTCACGCAGCGGGCGCTCCTTGGCGGGGAAGAAGCGCACTGGATGCGGTGGAGTTGATGAATGTGGGGTGGAACTTCAGACGCGAGCACCTTGAGCTTACACAACGGTCGCATTATGTTATACCGGATGGAGGTGATCAGCCCAATGTTGTGCCATCAAAGGCTTCGGTTTGGTATTACTTCCGAGAGCGCACCTACCCAGCTATCAAAACATTATTTGATAAAGGCTTAAAGACGGCTGAAGGCGCTGCCTTGATGACAGACACCAAATTCACCTATGAGATACTTGGCTCGGCCTGGCCTGCACACTTTAATAAACCGATGGCCGAGGCCACGTATTCTAACATCAAGCGTGTTGGATTACCCAAATGGTCGGAGGAAGACCAACTGTTGGCGAAGGCAACGCAGATCGAATTAAAGGCCCGCAAACTCGAGGGACTTGCTACTAAAATAGACACCATGGGCATGCCCAACGCGACTGGCATGGTTAACGTAATGGGTCGGCAGTTGATGTCATTGGGAGGCGGCTCGGATGATATTGCTGACATTTCATGGACAGTGCCTACCATCGTGCTGGGCTATCCATCTAATATTCCCAACCTTCCCGGTCACCACTGGAGCGATGCTATCGCCATGGCCACACCCATCGCCCACAAAGGAATAGTGGCGGGTGCCAAAGTAGAAGCGCTCACGCTATTGGACTTGTTTTCAAAACCTGAATTGATTAAGCAGTCATGGGACTACTATAAAAACGAGCAGACCAAAGAGCAGCAATACATTCCACTCATTGGAGAAAAAGATCAACCTGCTATCACACTCAATACCAAGATTATGCAAGAGTATGCTCCCAAGTTGAAGCCCTATTACTATAATCCTGTAAAGTATAGGACCTACCTTGAACAGTTAGGCATTCAATATCCAACGTTGCGTGCCGATCAAAAAGAAGCTATCGAAAAAATGAAATCGACCCAGAAATAAACCTTGACCTGCCATGAAAAAAATTTACATTTTACTGATCGCCTTGAGTTTGTGTGTTTCGCTTTACGCGCAAACAGAAGTTCAACCTATTGAGAAGCTAAAGGCCGAGGCTGCCAAGGAAGTGGAGAAGAATGCAGTGCTGGGCCAGCAAATCAACGATATGTTGTTTAGTTTCTCCGAGTTGGGATTTCAAGAAGTAGAGACATTCAATTACCTAACCAACCTGTTGGAGAAAAATGGATTTAAAGTTCAGCGCGGAATAGCTGGTGTGCCCACCGCCTGGATTGCTACGTGGGGCAGCGGCAAACCCATGATTG
>JAIENH010000202.1 GCA_019751475.1 Cyclobacteriaceae bacterium | reverse complement strand
CCCCAGTGACATCCTGTTCGAAATTGCTGATACCGAGCACTTGCACGCTGAACTTACTGTATTCGAGAAAGATGTGCCCAAACTGAAGATCGGACAAAAAGTTCGGTTCACTCTTGCCAACGAAACCAAGGAAAGAATGGCCACCGTGTATTTGTTGGGTCGCCAAATCGGACTTGATCGCACCATACGTGTTCACTGCCACATTGATAGAGAAGATACCAACTTGCTGCCGGGCATGTACCTGAAGGCTGTTGTTGAAACGGGCGGCATCGAAGTGCCAGCCTTGCCGGATAAAGCCATCATTGACTATCAAGGGAAAAAATACATTTTCTATCAATTGACAGAGCAACCTCATGCTGCTATGAAAAATGAAGACCCGGAGCAACACAAAAGCGAATATCATTTTACGATGATTGAAATCCAGACAGGCAACAGTGAACTTGGCTTTACGGAAGTGATGCTGCCAAATGATTTCCCGATGGATGCAGCGCAAATTGTGATTAAAAATCCTTACGCCATTCTTTCTAAAATTAAAAACACCGAAGAAGAAGAGTAGTAGTCATACACATATAAATATCATAGGACATAATGAATGCTATAAAAACCAAGCATTATGAAAGCCCGAAACATATTTTACGCAATGATAGTTGTAGCAATTTTGCTGCAAAGCTGTGTCATCATCCGCCCGGGGGAAGTAGCATTAGAAGTACGCTACGGAAAAATCAAACCCGGAATCCTGATGCCGGGTGCACATGGGCGCGGTATTTTCGGAACACGAATAGAACGATTCAATACACGCACCATTGAATACTCCAATAAACTTACTTTCCATAGCGTGGAGGGGATTGAAGTAACCTCCGAAATAACGCTGCTGTATCACCTAATTCCCGATTCGGTTGTGAGCATCTTTAAGAAATTTGATGGTAGTTACCAAACCTCACTTATCGTCAATAATCTTATCACCGCTTTGCGCCAGGAAGGTCTTAGTCACAAAGCGGTTGAACTTATCACGCAACGCATCGAAATTGAGCAAACCGTCAACCAGAAACTCACCGCGGCAATTGGCAAGTATGGCTTTGTAGTGGACTTAGTGCTTATTAAGGAGATTGACCTGCCTGCCGAAGTGACACAAACCATACAGGCTAAATTAACGGCAGAACAAATTGAAAAGAAAACGGAAATAGATAATGCAATCAAGCGCAAGGAACTCGAGTTTGCCATTGAAAAACAAACTAAAGAAGCACAATTGGAAATTACTAAGCAGCGACTAACGCTTGACTTTGCCATTGAAAAGCAAAGGAAGGAATCTGAACGTTTGCTGATAGAATCTGAGGGCATTAAAAAATCGCAGGACATTCTCAACTCCTCCATTACCGATAAGCTGATTAAATTCAAAGCGCTTGATATCACAAAAGAGTTGGTGAAATCGTCCAACGCCAAAATCATCATTACCGATGGCAAATCTCCGGTAATTGTCAACAACGATAAATAGATGTTCCACTAAAACCATAAAGCAATGAACAAAAAATCAATCGTACAGGCTGCAATCACAGGTATTGTACTTGGCATTTTCGTTATCCGACCGTTATCCACACTCGTGCATTTATTCGACCCGCACACAGGCGATGTTTCCTGGTCAGACTTCCTGGCAAATGGGTACCGTCAGATATTTGCACTTAACGATGTGGGGCCGACCTTACTTTCTATTTTGGCAGGCATCATGGTGTGTGTCCTTGTAGTGATGATTAAGTCAAGGAAAAGGCGTGGTCTTGGCCAGTCGCAAGAATAAAATTAAAGTTTAGCGAAGCTAAAGGTCAATTTTATCATTTCTAAGTTCAACTAATAAGTGCAACACAGCATTCATTAAATTTCAAAAATGCTACTAGACAAAAGAATATCCATCGCAGATTTTATCAAAACCATCAGGTTTGATATTGCGCTTATTTCAGCCTATGCCATCATTGTAGGTTTTTTAGATCAGTATGGATTTCTGAATAAAATCAATGTGCCACTATCCGTTACAGGGGTGTTTGGCACCGCGGTGGCATTGCTGCTGGGCTTTCGCACCAGTCAATCGTATGAGCGCTGGTGGGAGGCCCGCATTATCTGGGGCTCTATCGTCAACGATTCGCGCACGCTGATAAGGCAGGCGCTGACTTTTTATAATACCGCTGATGATCACCAACGGCAAGAGGTAAGCGCTATGGCCAATCGCCAGATCATCTGGTGTTACGCATTGGGCGAAGCCTTGCGCAAGCTGCCTTTTTCGCAACGCGTGCAAACGTACCTGCGCCAGCAAAAGATTGAAGACCTCAACATCCCCAATGCTATCCTTTCGGTGCATTCGCTGGCGGTGGCCAAAGCGCACCGCAGTGGATGGATGAATGACTTGCAGCAGGTGCAGATAGACAGCACCATCGCCCGGCTGTGCGAAGCGATGGGCAGGTGTGAACGAATAAAAAATACCGTCTTTCCAAAAGCTCACAGCCTGTTGATCCATTTTATCATTTATGTTTTTGCTACGATGCTCCCCTTTGGCCTGCCAGACGAGTTCTTACTGGTAGAAATATGTTTGACGATTGGTATTCCAGTAATTTTTATTGCCATTGAGAAGACGGCAATTTTGATGGAAAACCCATTTGAAAACAAACCTTTGGATACACCGATGACAGACCTTGCCCAAACCATCGAAATTAATTTGAAGGAAATGACGGGAGCTACAGATGTACCTGTAAAGAAACAACCGGAAAGCTATTTCATACTTTAAGTAATAATTTGAAAACCTTTTTAAACAACCAATGCCATGGCTACAACTTATAAAAAGCTCTTTGAAAACAACAAGCAGTGGGTGGAGAAACAACTTCAAACCAATCCGGCCTATTTCGACAAGCTGGCAACCGGACAAACACCCTAATACTTATTCATCGGATGCTCGGACAGCAGAGCCCCCGCCAGCATCATCACGGGAACACAGCCGGGCGAAATTTTTGAACATCGTAACGTGGCCAACTTAGTGGTTTCCACAGACATGAATCTGATGGCCGTGCTTCAAT
>JAIENH010000374.1 GCA_019751475.1 Cyclobacteriaceae bacterium | reverse complement strand
GGCGCGGACGTCCTGATACTCAATAGCATCTTCGCGTAGAATTAAATCAGTCTCAGAAAATGAGCTTTCGCGAAAAGCCTCCTTTGACTGAAGAAAATCACGCATAGCAGCCATCCATGCACTTACCTCCACGTAGCCGGAGTAGGCAATCTCAATTCCGCCAAACGGATTATGTATTTGCTGGCTGAAAGCAGGTGAGCTGTGAAAGTGTTTAACAAACGGTCGCAACGCCTCGTCTTCACTTTTTGCTTTCCACTGCTGTCGTTCTTCACCAGAAATGAATGGTCGATAGATTGGCAACAGGTAAAAAAATTTACGCTGAAGCTTCTTTTCTGCTTCCGAATAAAATTCCTGGAGGAACGGAAAAAAGATTTCTGCCATCCACGTGCGTGCCATCACTTTGTTAGTGACAGGATTGAAAAGTCCGGCTGCTATGGAAGACGCTTTGTTCTTTGTAGGTTCATCTATCACCATCACAGAGCAACCACGCTGCATCAGTTCCCATGCCAATGTGCTGCCTGCAAGGCCCTGGCCGATGATGAGATAGTCCGTTTGCATTTTATTACAACCTTACGGATGAATAACATCCGAAAACCAGTTCTCTATTTTCGATTGGCTAAATATACGCCACCCAGGATGGCTGCCATACCAATGAAGTGTGTAAAAAACAATTGCTCACCATCGAGCACACCCCACATCACAGACACCAGCGGCATGATATACGTTACCGTACTTGCGAAGAGCGGTGTGGTCATCTTTACCAGCATATTAAAAATGGAGACGGCTACGGCTGTGCTCATCAGCGCCAGCAAGGCGATGTAGCCAAACGCCTGCCATGCACCGGGCACCGCGCTGAACTTTGATGTAAAATCTGTAAACCAAAAAAGATAGATAGCACCCAGGGGCGCAACGAGTGCTACCGATACACTCGTGATGGTGAGTGAGCGCAGGTCAGGTATATTGAATTTGATATAGTTCAGATTGAAACCGTAAAATGCACATGCGAGCACAATCAGCAGGCAGTATAAATTGATTCCGGAAATATTTCCGCCCGAGCGCGATAGCATCAACATAACCGTACCAGCCAGCCCGATGATAATACCCAACACGGACGCTCGTTTAAAAATTTGTTTGTAGAAAACCGCACCCATGATCATCGTCCACATGGGCGACAAGGTGTTTAGAATTCCGGCCACGGAACTATCAATATGCCTTTGAGCGGTGGTGAAAAGAAATGCAGGAATGAATACGCCCAGCAATCCCGACAAAAATAATTTAGAGATATGCGATGTTTTTATTTCATTCCACTTGAATACGGCTAACGGCAACAGTATTATTCCTGCTACTGTCACGCGGAGAGCGGCTACTTCACCGGGAGAAAAAACAACCAATCCCTTCTTCATCAGGATAAACGATGTGCCCCAGATGAGAGCCAGAATGACAAGCAGAATAGCAGGAAGAGCTTTGTTTTTATTTTCCACGATCTGGCACGAGGTCAGGCAAGCTGCATTGAAAAAACATCCGCTACCTCATCCAATATTTCATTTACCTCTGCCGCTGTGTTTGCTTCAACGAGGCGTGTGCGAAACGGTTTGAAATCAGGAAGCCCTTTGAAATAATTTGAATAATGCCTGCGCATCTCGAAGACACCCAGCTTGTCGCCTTTCCAGCGAATGGAAAAATTAAAATGCTCACGGCACACCCGCACCCGCTCCGCCACATCAGGCGAAGGCAAATGAGTGCCCGTCTTCAGGTAATGTTTGATTTCATTAAATACCCACGGAGCACCAATGGAAGCACGACCGATCATAATTCCATCTACTCCGAAACGGTCTTTGTACTCCAAGGCCTTCTCAGGTGAGTCAATGTCACCGTTGCCGAAGATCGGAATCTTAATTCGTGGATTGTTTTTGATTTCGGCTATTAATGTCCAATCAGCTTCGCCCTTGTACATCTGCACGCGTGTGCGCCCATGCACGGTCAATGCCTGAATGCCGATGTCTTGTAGTCGTTCTGCCACCTCGGGCACATTCTTGGTTTTCTCATCCCAGCCCAATCGTGTCTTGACCGTCACCGGAAGGTGCGTGCATTTCACAATTGACTCGGTCATCTTCACCATTTTTGGAATGTCTTGAAGCAGCGCTGCCCCTGCCCCGCGACATGCCACCGCTTTCACGGGGCAACCGTAATTGATATCAATCAGATCCGGGTTAACCGCAGTAGCAATTTCTGCTGAGCCAACCATGTTGCCGATGTCACCACCAAACAGTTGAATACCAATAGGGCGCTCATATTCAAAAATGTCAAGCTTCTGCCGGCTTTTGGCCGCATCGCGAATGAGACCCTCCGAGGAAATGAACTCGGTGTACATCAGATCAGTGCCACCCGCTTTGCATACGGCACGAAAAGGCGGGTCACTCACGTCCTCCATCGGGGCGAGTAACAACGGAAAGTCTCCCAGCGCAATGTTGCCAATCTTTACCACGGGTTTCTTATTCTGAATGGATAGAAGAATTTGCCATATTTGCGCGCAAAAATAGCCAAAAGCCCGCACATGACCGACAATCTTGTCTCCGACAGACCTGCATCCACCTCAGTGTTCCGGATACTGCTGATGGTTGTATTTGGCTGGTTGTTGTTAGGGCAGGTGCTGGCTGCGATTGTAGCGTCTCTTATTTATGAAGGCGATTTGATGGAGGCCCTGTCCGATCCGGTAGGTCATCCGGATGTGCGATATGTAATTTTGATTTCACAAGCGGTAGCCGCTACGGTTGGTTTCATTCTTGTGCCGTGGATGTATCTCAAATTTTACGAGCAGCGCAACCTAACTATCTTCTTCAAATCCGAACGTCAGTGGCCAATGATCGCATTGCTTTTGTTGGTGCTCGTCATGTCACTCGGTGTTGCAATCTCTCCGCTGGTTGAATGGAATGCCAACATTCAGTTTCCGGATTGGTTGGCTTCGTTTGGCGAATATGCCCGAAACCTGGAAGAACTGGCTGCCAAAACAATTAAAGTCATCACCACAGACCTTACAGT
>JAIENH010000498.1 GCA_019751475.1 Cyclobacteriaceae bacterium | reverse complement strand
CAATATTGCCTACAGGGTGATGATTTGCTGCAGTACTACCAAAGCATCAATGCACAAAGAGATTACGCGGCCCGATTTGATTTGGCAACCTTGCCTAAAAAAGAATACCACAGCGATTTTTATTTTGCTGACGGTGCCGTATTTGCTTTCACCAACGAGCCGATTGCAGATGAACATTCCAAAATTTTCAAACGCTTCGCAGGGGTGTTCGGTCAAACGTACAGGCGTTACCTCGATCTTCAAAAAGCAGAAGCGCAGGCGAGAGAAGCACAGATAGAAGCATCCTTAGAAAGAGTGCGTTCCAAAACCATGGCCATGCACAACAGCGAAGATGTAAGTGGCGCCATTGCTACCCTCTTCACTGAACTGGATAGGCAGGGCATCGAAAATGTGCGCTGCGGTATCGCCATTATCGATATCAACAAAACGATGGACGTGTGGTCAGTGACCAACGTGGAAGAAAACCGCCCAGATGGATCGGTCGGTAAAATGGTGAAAGCAGCTGGCACATTAGACATGAATGCGCATACACTATGGCAGTTGATCTATGAGGGCTGGCGAAACAAGACTGGATATTTGTACTACCACCTTTCCGGAAAAGACAAGCAAAAATATATTGATTTACTCAACACCGCTCCTGGCTATTTGTCGCAGCCGCTACGCGAGCTGCCCGATATGCATTGCCAGATTTATTTTTTTAATGAAGGCGCTATCTGGGCCTACTCGCTGCAGCCGCATACCGAACAACAACAGCCGGTGATGAAACGGTTTATATCCGTGTTTTCGCAAACGTACCTCCGTTATAGAGATCTGCAAAAGGCAGAAGTTCAGGCAAGAGAAGCAGAAATAGAATTAGGTTTGGAAAGAGTGCGTGCAAGGGCAATGGCCATGCAGAAATCGAATGAGTTGTCTGACCTTGTTGATACGGTATTTAAAGAACTAACCAAACTTGATTTTGCATTAAACTGGTGCATCATCAATATCATAGATGAACCATCGCTTACCAATATGGTTTGGGCTGCTAACCCTGAAACAAATAAGCCACCAGAATCCTACCTGATGAAGTTTGAAGATTATCCTTTCCATCATTCCATGCTAAAAGCATATCAGGAAAGAAAAACAAAACATGTTTACGTGATAGAAGGGAAAGAGAAAACAACATACGACCGCTATCTCTTTAATGAAACGGAATGGAGAAGGGTTCCGAAAGCTGCACAGGATGCTTCAAGAGCCATGAAAAGATATGTGGCTACTTTCACTTTCAGCAACTTTGGTGGGTTACAAACAGTTGGAGAAGAATATCTTTCTGACCAAAACCTTGACATACTCAGTCGCTTCGGAAAAGTTTTTGACCTTACGTATACACGTTTCAATGATCTGCAAAAAGCAGAAGCGCAAGCTTACGAAGCAAAGATTGAAGCATCGCTGGAGCGAGTACGCAGCCGCTCGATGGCCATGCAAAAAAGTGCAGAACTGGGCGAAGTGAAACAATTGGTTTTTGAGCAATTTCAAAAACTTAATATTAAAGTAGATGGCTTTTCGTTGTTGCTCGATTTTGGCGAATCCAAGGACTGGAAGATTTGGGCAGCAGCGCAAGTCGGAAGTTACAAAGATGTGTTGCACATACCCTACATAGACAATCCTGCATTCAATACTCTTATTGACACCTACAATGCAGGGTTGGATTTTCATACGGGGCGAATTTCATTCGAAGAAAAAAAACAATTGTTTGAACATTTTTTCCGCTATAGCGGGGATGTTCCCGAGGAAAGAAAAAAATATATTTTTAGCACGGAGGGAATGTCAGCCTCTACCTATTTTTTAAAGAACTCAGTTCTTCGCATGCATAATTTAACCCTTACGCCTTACACGGCTACTGAGAACGAAGTGCTAAGGCGGATTGCGTATGTGTTCGACCAATCCTACACCCGCTTTCTTGATTTACAAAAAGCAGAAGCACAGGCAAGAGAAGCACAAATAGAAGCAGCGTTGGAACGGGTGCGCGCTAAAACCATGGCCATGCACAAAAGTGAGCAGTTGCCGGAAACTGCTCAGGTGCTGTTCGAACAGTTTGCAGAGTTGGGAAAAATTCCCGACCGAATTTCGATTGGCATCATTAAAGAAGAGTCGCAGCTAATTGAATGGTGGGCTACCGACCAAATGGGTAGCCAGTTGGCACTTCACTTTGATGCGTCCATTCATGGACCCACCATCGGGCAATATTTTACTGCATGGAAGGAAGGCAAAGAAAGTATTATGGTCGACCTCTCGGGCGAGGCGTTGCAAGAATGGGTTGCTTATGTGCGAGATGTGGTGAAGATGCCAATTGATGACTCGAAAATAAAAGGACGAAGAGTGCACCATGGCGCATTTTTTTCACAAGGGTTGTTACTGATAAGTGCGCATGAACCCATGCCAAGTGAAACCCTGCGGTTGCTCGTTCGCTTTGCCAAAGTGTTCAGTCAAACCTACACCCGCTTCCTCGATCTTCAAAAAGCAGAAGCCAACGCACGCGAGGCCACCATCGAAGCTGCTCTCGAAAAAGTACGCGGCAAAGCAATGGCCATGCAAAATAGCAACGACATTAGTACCACCATAGACGTTATTTTTTCAGAACTACAGAAATTGGGAATCAAGTCGTTTCGCAGTGGCGTTGGGTTGATTACCAAAGGAAGTAGAAAAATAAAATACTATTCAGCAGGAAACTATAGCCATAGTATAGAAAGCAATGTTCAATTGGTGCTGGAATCCGAACTGGACGGTCATGAAGTACTGTCGAAGATCTATGATTCTTGGATAAAGCAGGAAGACTATTTCCCTTTGCTGAAGGGGGAGCAACTTACCTCGTTTTATAAAAAATTGAATGTTAACATCCCTGATCAATTCATCAAGAATGTAAATTTTGAGTCATATGGCTATGCGTTACAATTTCCAGAAGGAACGTTTTACGGGTGGTCAGAGAAGCCTTTTACGGAAGCAGAAGTTAAGATACTGCAACGCTTTAAAACCATAGTTGCTCTTACCTTTAGGCGATACCT
>JAIENH010000159.1 GCA_019751475.1 Cyclobacteriaceae bacterium | reverse complement strand
GTATATCGTATCATTTGTCAATTGGTTTAACAAATATACACAATATACGTCATATTATGATTAACTTAACACTAGTAGATCTTTATAAAAACAAGCAACCAAATATTTTTGTTCAACTTGGTATTTCGGCTTTGAAAGCTGCTCTAAAAGGTGGGGCTAAACCGTTAGATGAAATATTGGATAAAGCTGCTTCTAACTTTGCCACTTCGCAGTTAATTAATCAAACAATATTAGGAGTTACTGTAAAGGATAGCATAAAAGTTGGACTAGGAGCCATAGGCGCAGGGGCAGACTATTTAGGTAGCCTTTTAAGCTCGGATAAGAAAACTCCAAACATAAGCTTTATTGAAGCAGAAATGGCCCTTTCAGGTACGGTTAAGTATACACCTGGCCTAGGAAGTGGGTCAATAGAAATAGCACAACCAGGCAGCAAGGGAACAGAATATCCATCAAATTGTTCCCAATAAATATTACCCAGCTTACAATGAGGCACTGGGGCTCTTTGCAATGCTTAATAAACCAATAATTAAGACATTCGAAAAGAATGATGTGGTAACCAATCTAAACTGTGTCAATGGAAGTGGGCTTGGACTTATTCACACTTTTAGTGCAAACTTAGACCTAAGCTCCTTCAAATACTATTTTAATCCTGCTGCTCAAGTAAATCTAAATACTACTCGTTTATACGGTGCTCTTGAAATACGAATCTCTAATAACCGAAATTACAATGTGGCTTCAGCAAATCTTATTTCCGACAATAACGGAGTGAAAACCTACGTAACCGATTTTTATCCTATAGAAAGCCTATACCGAGTTGTACCAACGGTATCAAATTTCTTTCAGTGTTCTAATATGACTGAGCGAATCGAAGATTACATTTCTGTCAATCTTAAACTTCAAGTCTTTTATGAATTTATGCCAAATCGCTATGGAAAGACAAATCGATTTTGGGAAGTATTAACATACCAAACTCAGAATAATTTAGTGGCTACCCCGCTTGTTGACCTGACTGCTTCAAAGTTCACATCAGCTCCTATTGTATTCTATAATTCTGGAGGCTTTCAGTTTACTTCGAATAGCAATTATAAAACACGAGGCACGGCTACAAACTATGATATACTTACTACTTCACCAGGCGTGAGTGTAGATATCGTTGCGGGCACTCAAGCTGTATTAGCCTCAAATTCTTCGATTGGTTCTGGTATTAGCTTGAAGACCCAGCAATTTTTAAATGAGTATGAAGACCCCCAAATTTATCAAGTATCCGCGAGCTACGTTAAAAACTTTTGTAGCCAAACAGGTCAATACCAATCAAAAAATGCAACATTAGGGGCGGCAAGGTTAACTCAAGAAGGAGAAATTAAAGAACCAGCAGTAAATGGCGAAAATTATTCATTAATGTCCTACCCCAATCCCGCCAAAGACAAAGTCACTTTCCGCTATTACTTGGAGCAACCCACTCACGTACTGCTTAATTTGATCAGCACTACAGGTTCGGTGATCGCTACCCCTGTGGATGCCTATCAGGAGGTCGGTCCTTACGAAATTAGCTATGATGTATTCACGCTTCCTGGAGGCATTTATCTTTATACACTTGAAACGAATAAAGGGAAACAGACTAAGCGGCTGGCCATTGTACGGTAAGCTCAAGGCATGATAGAGGGTGATTGTCTTTCTAAAAAAGCGATGATGAAGGGCACCGTATTCAAAAAACTAGTTTCATACGTAGCCTGCCTTTTTGTACTTTCAATGGCTCAAGGGCAATCAGATTTTCATTCACAGCAGAAAAAAATCTTAGCAATGGCACGGGGGTATGACTCAGTCGTCTTCAAGGTATTTAGTATTGAATACAAAAGGGTAAAAAAGGCCAAGCAAAAAATCCGTATGGTCTATCGTAAAGATTCATCATACTCCTACTACCAGTTGAACCACAAAACGAAATACAAAGCTGGCAGAAAACTTGAAAGGATGATAATATTTAGTATTAACGAGTATGGCAATAAGACTCGGGTCTGTAAAATTTTTAAAATCAATGACCGATATGTTTATGTGCAAGTGCATAACAATAAGCTCGTAGTGGATAGATACCTGTCTATATACCGGAAAAACCAAAACGGATCATGGCAAGAAAGACATTACTACAATACTCTGAATGATAGGTAGTGAGCGGATAAAATTTGAAAAACCGAAAATCGAAATGAAGAGTTTTTTTGTATGTTGGTGTCAGGATAAGGCTTGGGTAACCTACACCTTTAAATCAGTTCTTTTATTCATTCTTGCCTTGTTTTCATGTAAGGAAACAGATAAGCCTGAAGTCAAGCCCATCGAAATGGCAGCATGGAGTAAGTTCAGTGGCAAGATACTAAGCGCTTCCAGTGAATATGTTTTTTCAATCAACAGCAATACAAAAAAAATAGACACAATCCTTAAAAAACCCTCGTACATCACCTACCAAATATACGGGGCCTTCGGCATGATGCCGTCTTACGATAAAAGACGAGTACTCTATTCAGTTTACGGAGGTGGTTTGAGCCCTAAATGGGGAAGCATTTTCTCTATGAATACCGATGGAAGTGATAATAAACCTCTACTCTCAAATTCCGCTATAATGCTTTCGGCTGCTAAGGAAAATCCCACGGGTTCTATTGCTTTTTTTTCTGGCGATCTTGCACAAGCAGCAAGTAAACTATGGATTGACGATAAAAGTATAATTGATTTCACCTCATTCCCGTTAGGCAGCCCTAACCGCCACACGCTCGATTGGCACCCTCAGGAAAATAGCTTACTCATGTCGCTGGCAAGTTATCAAGGTGGATGGTTTACGAGTAGTCTGTATAAAATTCAACTACCTGGAATCGAAGTTAACCCTGTCTTAATCGCCCCCTCCGGTAGCCACTTTCTATATGCAAGCTATTCGGCCGATGGGAAGAAAATTGTGTTTCTTTCAATGCCCAAAAGTTATTCCTATGAGGATATATCGATTTGCACAATAAATGCTGACGGTACTGGCCTTTTGAAAATAGCT
>JAIENH010000280.1 GCA_019751475.1 Cyclobacteriaceae bacterium | reverse complement strand
AGCCTTTGCCGAAGCGGCTACGCGCAGGCAGGCTCAAAGGCCGGAATGACGTTTCACTATTCACGGGTTTTTTAGAGATGCCATAAATTCAAACCATTATGAGACCTCTTTTTATCCTATTGCTTCTGGCCTCCACGCTCACATCAATAGCCCAGCAAAACTATGACACCGTGCGGATACGACCCCTCAAAATAGCCGAGAACCTCTACATGCTGAAAGGTGCCGGAGGTAATATCGGAGTACTCACAGGCAAGGACGGCACCCTCATGATTGATGACCAGTTTGGGCCGCTCTCCAATAAAATCAACGGTGCTATCAAAACATTGCACCCGGCCGAGATCCGGTTTCTTATTAATACCCACGTGCATGGCGATCATTCCGGTGGCAACGAAAACTTTGCGCGTATGGGCGTCACCATCGTGGCGCACGAGCTGGTGCGCGACCGGATGACGAAAGAACAGGTGATCAAATCGCGCAACATGACATTTCCTCCAAGGGAAAAAGATGCGTTGCCTGTGATCACCTTTGCCGACAAAATGAAATTTCACCTGAATGACGAAGACATAGAGTTAATTCACACCGATGCGGGCCATACCGATGGCGATGTGATGGTGCACTTTAAGAAGGCCAATGTCTTTCACATGGGCGATGCCTTTGTACGCTACGGCTACCCGTTCATTGACATATCCAGCGGGGGGTCGTTTTCCGGATTTATTAATACGCTCGACAAGGCTATGAGCCTGATGGATGACAACTCAAAAGTCATTCCCGGACACGGAGAGTTGGCCACCAAGGCTGATATGAAAATACTGCGCGATAAACTGGTGGACATACGCGACCAGGTGATGAGCGCCCTGAAGAAAGGAAAGAAGCCTGAAGAAATTTCTGCTCTTGGCATCACCGATAAATATGAGGCGGAGATGGGTAAAGGTTTTCTAAAAGGGAAAGACTTTGTGCTGATGGCTACAGAAGAATTGAAAGCTTCGCTGCCTGCTAAGAAGTAAGGCCGCGCTTCCATCGAGTAAATTCTTTTTTCATGCAATGCCCACATGGGCGATAACCTGCCTGGATCGCTTCGTGCTCGCTTGCGAAGAACACCCTGTTTTCTTTCTTCATCCGTTTGCCGGATTTGCAATCTAACCGGCCGTAGATTTTTAGTCGCTCATTACCGGCACACGTCAGGGTGTTGAGCCGGAGGTTACGTTTCAATTCGAGCGGGGTAAGTTCACGATGAAGAATCATGCGGCATCGTGAAAAATAATTCCTAACGCATAGCGCGTGCCCGATTTCACTTCGCTCACTCCGTGCTTCATGGTGGCGCGGTAGTATCCCCGCGTGCCTTTCACTGGCCGGAAGTTGGTAGTGAAGATAACCGCATCGCCCTGGTCAGGTGTGATCACGTGAGCCTTGGATTGTGCCCGGGGAATTTGCTCCGTTAGCACCAGCTCACCACCAGTATAATCGCGACCTTGTTGCGTGAGCACAAACACCAACTGGAACGGAAAATAAATTTCACCATACAAGTCCTGGTGGAGGGTGTTGTGCCCGCCCGCTTCATAGCGCAGTATCAGCGGGGTAGGTCGCTTTTGGTTATGCGCATTACATTGCTGCAAGAGTGCTGCATGTGTGGAGGGGAATTGCGTAGCAATCCCCAGATAGTTCATCCAAGCGTTGGCCAGCGTAGAAAGCGGTGGATAGAATTTTTCCCGTAAGGATTGAATGACCTCAGGTAGCGGATAATTGAAATACTTGTACTCTCCCTGGCCAAAGCGGTAGCGCTGCATGTTGATAACGTTTCGAAACAAGTTTCCCTGCGGATACAACGCGATGAGTTGTTCGCACGCTTGTGCGGAAAGCACGCTCGGCACGTGCGCGTAACCTTGCTTGTTAAGCGCATCAAGGTGGGTAGGCCAGTCAAAGTTGGATGGATCAATCATACTACTTCCCCAGTCACTTAGGCGACATAAATTTTATGTTCATACATAGTAATCAGCAACTTGCATGTATGGTATGTTGCACAAGCTACGTAGTACTCTGTATTGGCAAAGCTACGGAGCAAGTGAAGACCTGCTCAACCCGCTTCTTGCGAATGTGAGAGGAGCTAATACTATTCCCGCCAAGGCGAATATTTTTTACCGCAGGCGTGTATATTGCCGCATGACGTCCGTACACCTGCCCGTTCCCCGCGAGTTTAGCTTTGCGCGTTGTGTGGAGTTTCTCCAGCGATCACCGCGCGAGTTGCTGCATCGCGTGGAGGACGACCGCGTGGTAAAACTTCTGCGCGTAGGGGAGTCATCTGTACTTTTTTCGGTGCGAGATGATAACAAGAATTTAATCATTGATTGGCTTTCAGGTCCGGGCACCCAACGCAACCAAGCCCACGTGACTAACTATGTGCGCGAATGGTTTGACCTGGAAACAGACTTGCGCCCGTTTTATGCTTTGGCGCGAAAAGATGCGTTGTTGAAAGACCTCGTCAAGAAATATTACGGCTATCGCATCATCGGCCAACCCGATTTATTTGAGTCGCTGGTGTGGGCTGTGCTGGGCCAGCAAATCAACCTGGCGTTTGCCTACACACTCAAGCAGCGCTTTGTAGAAAAGTTCGGAGAGTCAATGGTGGTTAAGAATCAATCGTATCACGTGTTTCCGTTGCCGCGCGTGGTAGCACAGTTGACCGATGCCGACTTGCTGCCGTTGCAATTCTCGCGACAGAAGAGCAAGTACACCGTGCTGATAGCGGAAGCCTTTGCCAGCGGGGCCGTGTCAAAAGAAAAGCTTCACGGGCTGCCGCTGCAGGAGGCCAAGGAAATTCTGATGAATATAAAAGGCGTAGGCAACTGGACGGCCAATTATGCGCTGATGAAAACCTTTCGCTACCCGGATGCCTTTCCGCTGGAAGATGCCGGGCTGCACAATGCCATCAAGAATCTGAAAGCGATGAAGCAGAAGCCCACGCTCACGCAGGTGAAGCGCATCTTTAAAAACTATGCCGGGTGGGAAGCGTACGCCACGCT
>JAIENH010000652.1 GCA_019751475.1 Cyclobacteriaceae bacterium | reverse complement strand
TTCGCTTCATACAAAATTATTAAACTAAAGTCTTCGCCTAAAGGCGAGGGATTTTCCCCCAGATACAGACATTAAACTTGATACCAAATGAAGCAAAAATGTCAACCTGAGGGTTGGCATTTTTGTGTGGTAACACTTGGTCTTACGCAGAAACATCGGCTTTTGCGTACTCCTCTATGGGGAGACAACTGCATACTAAATTTCTGTCTCCATACGCATTGTCTACCCGGCTCACGCTGGGCCAGAACTTAGCCTCTTTTACAAATGGCAGCGGGTAGGCAGCCTTTTGCCGGGAGTAAGGGCGAGTCCACTCTTCAGCCGTGATAACAGCAGCCGTGTGAGGTGCGTGCTTCAATACATTATTTTCTTTGTCAGCTTTGCCCTCTTCTACTTCACGAATTTCATTTCTAATTTCAATCAAAGCATCGACAAACCGATCCATCTCTGCCTTAGGCTCACTTTCTGTAGGTTCAATCATAATGGTACCGGCCACAGGAAAGGAAACGGTTGGAGCGTGAAAGCCATAATCCATGAGTCGCTTGGCGATGTCTTCTACTTCAATACCTGCTTTTTTGAAATCCCGGCAATCAACAATCATCTCATGCGCACAGCGACCTTGCGTTCCAGTGTACAAAATCTTGTAGTGTCCATTCAATCGTTCTTTAATGTAGTTGGCATTAAGGATAGCAAGCTTAGTAGCATTCGTAAGTCCCTCGCTCCCCATCATAGCAATGTAGGCGTATGAGATTGCCAGAATGCTGGCGCTTCCCCACGGTGCTGCAGATACGGCCGTGATGGCTTTCTCTCCTCCCGTTTTCACCACCGGGTGGCCAGGAAGAAATGGTTTGAGTTTATCATTGCAACAGATGGGGCCCATGCCAGGTCCACCACCACCGTGTGGAATGCAGAATGTCTTGTGCAAATTCAAGTGACAAACATCGGCCCCGATATTAGCGGGAGAAGTAAGACCCACTTGAGCATTCATGTTGGCGCCATCCATGTAAACCATGCCACCATTCTGATGAATGATGTCACAAATTTGCGTGATGGCTTCTTCATACACACCGTGGGTGGATGGATATGTCACCATCAGGCAGGCCAGTCTGTCTTTATATTGCTCGGCTTTTGCTTTGAGATCGGCTACATCCACTTTCCCTTCTTCGTCTGATTTGGTCACGACCACTTCCATACCGGCCATCACGGCACTGGCAGGATTGGTGCCGTGAGCAGACGAAGGAATCAAGGCAATATTTCTATGGTGATCGCCACGGCTTTGGTGATACGCACGGATGACCATCAACCCCGCGTACTCACCTTGCGCTCCACTGTTGGGCTGAAGAGAGACCCCACTAAAGCCTGTGATTTCTTTCAGCCATGTTTCCAAATTTGAAATCATATCCGCATAACCTCTCGTTTGGTCAGCAGGCGCAAACGGATGGATTTGCCCCATCTCCGGCCAGGTGACGGGTATCATCTCTGTTGTGGCATTCAACTTCATCGTGCACGAGCCAAGCGAAATCATGGAGTGTACCATGGATAAATCCTTGCTTTCTAATTTTTTGATGTAACGGAGCATCTCATGCTCGCTGTGATGCGAATTAAACACGGGGTGTATGAGATACGCTGAAGTCCTTACAAGTGATGAAGGCCATGAAAGCGCTCCCGGCTTTCCATTGACAGTGGAGGTAGAAGCGCCAAAAATCTGAAGAATCGTTTTGACATCCTCCAGTGTTGTAGTTTCGTCAAGCGAAATGCCTACGTGGTTGTTGGCAAAGTAGCGGAAGTTGATCTCGTGTTTAATAGCTTCTCGCTGGATTGCAGCAGCATCAGCTACAGCGATTTTAAGTGTATCGAAATAGTGTTGATTAACTTGTTTCAAACCAATCGCCTCCAGGCCCGATGCAAGTGTTTTTGTAAGGCCATGAATACGTCCTGCTATTTTTCTCAGGCCTTCCGGTCCGTGATAAACGGCATACATGCTTGCCATCACCGACAACAGTACTTGTGCCGTGCAAATGTTGGAGGTGGCTTTTTCTCTGCGAATGTGTTGCTCACGTGTTTGCAAGGCCATACGGTAACCGGGGTTACCTTGGGCATCTTGAGAAATACCAATGATCCTGCCTGGCATCTGCCGTTTGAATTCATCTTTGGTAGCAAAAAATGCTGCATGCGGACCACCAAAACCCATGGGCACACCGAAACGTTGCGAGCATCCCACCACTACATCGGCACCCATTTCACCTGGCGACTTCATGAGCAACAAGCTCATAAGATCAGCACCTACTACAACAAACAATTCCTTCTCATGTGCAGATTCAATAAAGGCTGTGTAGTCTTTTATCTCACCGTTGTTGTTTGGATTTTGAATGTACACTCCAAAAAGGCCAGCGTCTGTAATATCAAGTTTTGAAACATCCCCAATGATTAACTCCACACCGATAGGCGTTGAGCGAGTTTTTAGCAAATCAATTACTTGCGGAAACGTATTTTCATCCACAAAGAATTTATGAGCTGACTTCTTCGATGCTTTTTTGGAAGCATGCAACAAGTGCAAAGCCTCCGCTGCTGCTGTTGCCTCGTCCAGCAGAGATGCGTTGGCAATTTCCATCCCCGTCAAATCCATGATCATGGTCTGGTAGTTGATCAGAGCTTCCATGCGGCCCTGCGCAATCTCTGCCTGGTAAGGTGTATAGGCCGTGTACCATCCTGGGTTTTCCAACACGTTTCGCAGGATAACACCCGGAGTAATGCAATTGTAGTAACCGGTACCGATATACGATTTATAGATCTTGTTCTTGGAAACTGTTTTTTTGAAACTGCTTAAGAACTCAAACTCCGACTGCGCCTTCGGCAGATTTAATGCCTTTTTCAAGCGAATATTGGCCGGCACAGTCTGGTCGATCAGTTCATCGACAGACCCCGCCTTTACTACCTGTAGCATTTCGGCAATCTGGGCAGCATCGGGTGCGTTGTGGCGCGATTCAAATTTTTCAGAGT
>JAIENH010000019.1 GCA_019751475.1 Cyclobacteriaceae bacterium | reverse complement strand
TACGGGAATCAATGTATTAGCTGGTTCCGACTATCGTGTGCTTACGGTAAGTCCGGCTGAAATAGAACGGGGTAAATACAATGCATCTATATCTATTCTTCCCATTAATAATAACATCATTCAACCAGAAAAACGCACAATTATTATAAAGATACTGGGAGTGGATAATCCAGAGCTTGGTGTTCAAGTGATTAAAGAAGTGCAGATCAATTTATTGGATGATGATTGTCCTCCGACTGTACCCAAAGTTTCTATCTGGACGGCAACCGGAAGCGTGACGATACAAGGCCAATCTACTGCTACGGGTACTGCGGAAGCCGGGGCAGCCGGCATCTGTGGGGGTACATTGGTTGTGAAAGGGAAGTTTTTTGGTGATAATAATGCGGAGACCTCAGCCATTATCATTCTCACACAGAATGCGTCAGCTCCGACCCGGGGCTTTGCCTCTGTGGTGCGCTTCCCTTTGTTTGAAGGTGGCACGCGTTACGATTACGAGGCCTCCGGCACCTATGATGAAACCACCAAAAACATTACACTCAATTTTACTGTTTATGATACGACAGATAAAACGCAGTTTACAGGTACCCACGTAATTACTCCGAAATGATTACCCGGCACTCATTATCCGTATGTATCCAGAAATAAGCAAGTATCATGCGTAGGGTAGTCCTCCTCCTTTTTGTATTACTCACGCAGGTTTGCGTTACCAGCTACGCGCAATCGCGTCAGACCTCCCTTCGCCAGATTGATCAAGAGTTTCAGCTTTATCGAAAAGGGGCTGATGAGCGGATCCAAAAATATATCCGTAAAAACCCGCAAGCCCTCGTCAGCTTTAAGCGAAACAATGCCGTGTACCTGATGGTGGATGTGAGCGAAAGCGGCATACCACTCTTCGAACGAACAGACAATGCGCAGGAAGCAACCACGGTGAATGTACCGGCTCTCCGCACGGGTGGCAGCCTTGGCATCAATATATTGGGTACTGGCATTCGGCTTGGCACCTGGGATGGCGGCCGGGTAAGAAACGATCACATAGAATTGGTGGGGCGAGTGACTCAGGTGGATGGGGCGGCCAGTTTTGACGACCACGCCACGCACACTACAGGCACCATGATGGCTACCGGTATCAACCCTTCAGCAAAAGGCATGGCACCTGAAGCTACTCTCTCGGCCTTTGATTTTAACAATGATGTGACCGAGATGACCTCGCAGGCTAAGCCTGATCAGACCACGCTCTTGCTGTCGAATCATTCGTATGGTAATGTGGCTGGATGGGAATCAACCTCAGGCGGCAACGGCTGGACGTGGAATGGTGATCCTGCCATCAGCACTACAGTGGATTACAAATTTGGTTTTTATGATACAAAGTCAAATCAATGGGATGCAATAGCAGTAAGTGCACCTTATTATGCAATTGTAAAATCGGCCGGTAATGATCGCAGCGATGTGGGTGATGGTAGTCGTCCTCCAGATGGAGCACCTAATGGCTATGACTGTATTCCCACTTTTGGAGTAGCTAAAAATATTATCACAGTGGGTGCCGTGCAGAATCTCTCTTCCTACACAGGCCCAGCCGATGTCGTAATGACTTCTTTCAGCAGTTGGGGCCCCACGGATGATGGACGGATTAAACCTGACATTGTGGCGCCTGGCTTATTTGTATTTTCAACTATCTCAACAAGTACTAATGCGTATGGCAATCTGAGCGGTACGTCAATGTCCTCACCAGTGGTGACGGGCAGTCTTGCACTGTTACAACAATTATACAAAAGTTTGAATTCTGGAAACTTTATGCGCAGCGCTACTGCGAAAGCGCTGATCTTGCATACGGCACGCGAAGCAGGTGCTAATCCGGGCCCTGATTATTCTTTCGGATGGGGCCTATTGGATGCAGAGGCAGCTGCCAGGGTTATTATCAATAAGGATAATCAGAATATTTTTATTCGCGAAGCCGTGCTTACGAGCGGCCAGCCTTTTGAGATTACACTTACTCCGAAGGCTGGGCCAAATTCAAAAATTACGGCTACGTTGGTGTGGACAGATCCGGCCGGCACTCCACCGGCACCTTCTCTTAACCCCACCAATCGCATGCTGGTAAACGATCTAGACCTTCGCCTGGTGGATGATGGAGGCACCAATCAGTTTCCATGGATTTTGAATCCTGTTTCACCTGCCGCGGCTGCTACCACCGGAGATAATACTCGCGACAATGTTGAGAAAATTGAGTTTGGCACGCCACAACCACGCACCTACAAACTACGCGTCACCAACAAAGGAACATTGGTTGGCACTACCCAGCCATTTTCTCTTATTCTCACGTATGAGTCGGTTGTGGATCCACTTATTACCTACTATTGGATTGGCAATAGCGGTAACTGGAACGATGGCACCCATTGGTCACTCGCCAGCAATGGAGTTCCTGCTAACATAGTGCCGGGTGCCAACGATCGTGTGGTGTTTGATGAAAACTCATTTACTAGCAATGACCAGGTGGTGACCTTGACGGACAACCGTAGTTGTTTCTCGCTGCGGTGGTTTGCAAAAGAGCCTGTAAGTTTTTCGCTAAGCTCTAATACCTTATCGTTGGGAGAAAGTATGACGTTTGTCACAGATAAAATCACCACCTCAACACCCGGCACTATTAATCTTACCAGCGCTTCAACAAATACGAATTCTGTAGACCTCGATGCCAATAATTTTACCAATTGGAATTTGAATTTTACCGGCAACTCATCCTGGGCGATCACTGGCTCAGCATCGGTCAATCAGATAAATGTTTCTCAAGGTACCGTTACGTTTGCGGGAAGTAATTTACGTGTGAATCAATTAAGTGGTACGGGCAGTAATGCCAAGACAGTAGCCTTTGCGAATGGTTCTACACTGCAAGCGGCCCAGGGACTTAATGTTGACTTTACAGGTGTCACGCTGCAAGCTGATAGTTTGTCTTCGATTGTGGCCCTTCCTTCAGTCACCAATTCTATTAACCTTCCTA
>JAIENH010000743.1 GCA_019751475.1 Cyclobacteriaceae bacterium | reverse complement strand
ACCAGATTTTTTTTGAAGTACTTCAGCACTTCCATCACTTTGCCGTCAATCTTGCTGCGTACGCGCTCGCCTTTTTTAAACAGTCTCCTCATGTCGTCTCGTTTGTTTTACATTCTCAGTGCATAGATATATTCCCGAGGGTAATCTTCATATACCCCCGAAAACGTTATCAGATCACCAGCTTTCTTTCTTTTCAAAATATCATTTACTTCTTTGGCTGTCTTCACCGCCTTGTCGTCCAGGTGCGTGATGATAAATCCTTCCCGCATGTCCGTGTACCGGGCTATCTTTCCATTGTCCAGCGACTTGACCTTTACACCATGGGTGAGTTCGAGCCGCTTTAACACCTTGCTATCTACATCTTCCAATTCAATTCCCAACGAAGCGATGGCATCTTTTTCTTCGCGTTTTACCGTGCCAACGTTTCCTTCACTATTCTTTAACGTTACGGCAATAACTTTTTCTTTTCCGTTGCGGTTTACGGTTACCGTTACCTTATCACCTGGCCGCTTGCGACCGATGTATTCAATCAAGGCGGTGCTGTTCTTGATAGGTGTATTATCCAATTTGGTAATCACATCACCTTTCTCAATGCCGGCTTCTTTGGCTGCGCTTTTACTTTCCATATCGCCAAAGCCGCTTACATAGGCGCCTTCATTCACGGCCAGGTCTTCTTGTTTAGCAAGCTCGCTGGATACGCTTCCCACTTGTATTCCAAGCCAGCCGCGCTGCACCGTGCCGAAAGAAATCAAATCTTCTACCACTTTGCTTACAATGTTGGCAGGCACCGCAAAACCATAGCCTGAGTAAGCACCGGTAGGACTTGCAATGGCTGTATTGATGCCAAGCAGGTCTCCATTTAAATTCACCAGGGCACCTCCGCTGTTTCCGGGATTAATAGCTGCATCGGTCTGTATAAACGATTCAATAGCGGTACTTCCCTTTTGCGGATCGGCCGTCTCTCTGCCAACAATACCAATGTTTCTTCCTTTCGCACTGATGATGCCGGCTGTTACCGTTGAGTTTAAGTTAAACGGATTACCAACCGCCAATACCCATTCGCCTACTTTCGATTCGTCTGAGTTCACGAAAGAAAGTGCAGGCAACGATTTTTGATTGATGCGTATCACTGCCAAGTCGGTATCAGGATCAGTTCCAACCACTTCTGCTTTATAGGTACGATTATCAGACAGCGTAACATCTACCATGTCTGACCCCTGCACTACATGATTGTTAGTCACAATATAGCCATCCGGGTTGATGATGACACCGCTTCCTGAACTTTGACTGGGGCCGCGCTGCATAGGAGAATTCGGGCCAAAGAAAAATTGAAACGGATCAGACTCCTGGTTGCGCTCGCGCGAGGCAATTTTTCCTTCGGAAGTAGAGCGAATGTGAACCACCGCCTTCGTCACTTTTTCCGCCACCCCCGTGAAATCCAACGGCACCGATTCGCCTTTTTCATTTACGGTGTAGGCTACCTGCGATACCGGTGCGCCCTCAATATGCCTGATCTGAACAGGCTGATTTTCCTTGTTATACCAATGATTGATGCCCAGCGTAAGTACACTGCCGAGCATAGCTGCCGATACCAATGACACAAAACGTTGCATAGAATTAATCTTGATTTTGAGTTTTACTTAAATTCTTTTCCTGAAAAAGCATGCCAAACCGGTCTTCATGCGACCTTCCGCTCGTTTCTGCGCCTTCTTATGACATTTTTTCAGTTGCCTATTCTACGAAAAAAGGAGCCAATAGGTTCATCTCGCTAATTTCGGCACTACTTTTTTACCAGTTGTCCGTCTTTGTATTCATACTCAATGGTGAGCTTGCCGGCCTGGTCATACCACTTTGAGACACCATCACGAACGCCATTTTTGTAGTAGCCTTCTTCCATCACCTTGCCATTGTCGTAATAGATTTTAGCGACACCCGTTTGCTTTCCGTTTTCATAGTAGCGCTCTTCTTTCACGTTGCCGTAATTATATTCTTTGTATTCGCCATCGCGAAGGTCGTTGTGAAAAAAGTAACGCCTTTGCAATTGATTGCTCGAAGAGAATTCTAAGCAGACGCCTTCCTTTTTATCGTGTACATAAGTAGTCACGGTCTTGGTTATACCATTGTCATAGTATTCAAGCCAGCTGCCTTCTTTCTTTCCGTCTTGCAGGTAGCCGCTGGTTTGCAATCCACCCGCTGGGTACCGTGTTTCTGTTTTCATTATTTCACCGGGTTTGCCAACAGGCGCTTGAACAGTGGTGGCAGGTGATGAGTTTTTTTCAGTTTCAGATGAGTTGCTACAGCTGCAAAGAGCCGCGAGCAAAAGGCTTACGACTATATAACGCATAGAGATTTACTTTTTGATTTGAGATTCAATTTGGTTGTTAAAATCGCGAATAACTAAATCCATTTTCTGGATAGACCGCTCAAGGAGGCCTAAAATTTCCTGTGTTTCTTCTTTGGTATTGATTTCAAGTTTAATGATTTCCAGCAAACCCAGCACCGTGGCTACGGGTGCTCGTAGTTCGTGCGAATTTTTAAACGACAGAGCTTCCAAAAATTTTACCGATTTCTCCAGGTTGGCTTTTAACTCCTGGTAATGTGTAACATCCATGGCGGAACCCACAATGTGCGTAGGGAAACCGTCTTCCGCTGCGCGGAAAACGGAATCCTTCAGCAATATGGAGCGATACTTTTCATCTTTTCCTCGCATCCTGAAGATAACGGAGAGCGCATCGCCAGGCTTGGCATACAAGATTTTTTTACATGCTCACTGATAGCAAAGCGATCGACTGGGTGAATGAGATCAGAGAAATAATTTTCTGAATGTTTAAAGAACTCCTCGCGGTCATAATTCATTTTTTCAAGAATGTGACCGGTGGAAAACACCAATCGCTTGCGAATGAAATCATAAATATTCACTGTTGTCCGACTAAAATATAGAATTGCAAAATAACTATGTTTTCATATGGGACTCGCATGATTTTTTTAAAT
>JAIENH010000298.1 GCA_019751475.1 Cyclobacteriaceae bacterium | reverse complement strand
AAGCCCCGGCCGAACTGGAGCAGCAAATCAGAAGTCAAATTGCCCAACGAATCTAGGATGGCGGGCAAAGCCTTGATTTTTTCCGCCCCGTCCGGCTCAGGAAAGACCACCATTGTAAAACACCTGCTGCAACACAATGCGGACCTTGGTTTTTCTATCTCTGCTTCCACGCGTGACAAACGCGGTCGCACCGAGGAGCACGGAAAAGACTACTACTTTCTGACCCCGGAGGAATTCAAAAAGAAGATTGACCAGGATGAATTCATCGAGTGGGAAGAAGTATATGCCGGTAATTTTTACGGCACGTTAAAATCAGAAATCGACAGGATTTGGCGGGAGGGAAAAAATGTTATTTTCGATGTGGATGTGAAGGGTGGCATAAGCCTCAAGCATTACTTTGGTGATAAGGCCTTGGCTGTCTTTGTGAAGGTACCTTCCATCGAAGTGCTGGAAGAGCGACTGAGAGCCCGCAGTACCGAATCGGCCGACAGCCTCTCACGAAGACTTTTCAAGGCAAAGTTTGAAATGACCTTTCAGGATAAATTTGATGTGGTACTGGAGAATTCGGATCTTGAAAAATCATTGGAAAAAGCCCAGCGGTTGTATGATGCATTCAAGCTTGCATAATCTTCTCAAAAATACTTCCTTTACGTATGATTAAAATTGATACGTATGACTTCTAAATTGACGTTAAGCATTGATACAAAGGTTATAAAATCAGCCAAACGTCTCTCAAAATTACGGGGACAGAGTATTTCTAAAATTGTAGAAGAATACCTTAAAAAAATAGGGCAGCCACAAAATTCCTCAAGAACGAAAAGCTCTATTCTGGAATTAAGAGGTATTGGAGGAAAAGCCTCTAATGACTTTAATTTCAAAGAGGAAATAGCAGACTATTTATCTGAAAAGTATAAATGAGCAGAAGAGTTTGGCTTGATACCAACGTGGTTCTCGATTTGATTCTTGAAAGAGAAGGTTTTGTGGAAGAAGCCTCTGAACTATTTTTACTTCACGAGTCTTCAGAAATCGAGATAAACATCTCGGTACTTTCATTGGCCAATATAGCTTATGTCGTTAAGAAGAAGGGCGGAAATCCATTTCGTGTTGTCGCTGGATTATTAAAATGGATTAGTGTTGTCAGCCTTGAACGTATTCATTTTGAAAACAATGTGAGTTCATCATTTCGTGATTTCGAAGATGGGCTTCAATATTTTAGCGCTGTCAAGGTTGTTGGAATTGAAGCAATCATTACCAGAAACATTAGAGATTTTAAGTCATCATCAATTCCAGTTTTGACTCCGGCTCAATTTCTGTTGACAATTGAGCGATGAATCAAAATCAAAAGACTGGCCTTCTGTTCGGCTCATTTAATCCCATTCACGTGGGGCATCTTATCATTGCTAACGTAATGGCTGAAAATACTGACTTGCAAAAAGTGTGGCTGGTGGTTTCGCCCCAAAATCCGTTTAAACCTTCCAATGGTCTGCTGCATGAATTTGATCGGTATGACATGGTAAAGGCAGCCATAGCCGATAATTACAAACTTGACGTGTCGGATGTTGAGTTCCACATGCCTAAGCCCAGCTATACTATTGACACTCTTGCCGTCTTGTCGGAGAAGCACCCACAAAAGCAATTCAAGATTATTATGGGTGAAGATAATCTGGAGAATTTTGAAAAATGGAAAAACCACGATCGGATCTTAGAGCACTACGGGCTATACGTGTATCCAAGACCCCATGCAGGAAACTCTCTCCTGAAAAATCACAGGCAGGTTCGAATGGTGGAGGCACCATTGCTGGATATTTCAGCTACCTATATCAGACAATGCATCAAGAACAATAAGTCCATACGGTACCTCGTTCCAGATGCGGTAGAACAAATGATAAAATTGAAAGGCTTTTATCGATAATTTTTTGGTTCAGCAACAACTTATGCCCCTGGCTTTGCGTCTTAGCCTGAAATGAAACTACTTCTTACACTCTTAATCACTGGTTCGATATCTATCTCAGCGTGGGCAGGTGGCGTTCGTGGCTTGATAAAAGGAGATGATGGCGCACCACTGGCGTTTGCCACCGTGTATGTGAAACAGACGGAGTCAGGGGCGGTGAGTGATCCTAATGGCCGCTACGAAATTTCACTCCCGGCCGGTCATTATGATTTGATATTTCATTACCTCGGTTATGAAACGCAGACACGGTCCATTGAAGTGCGAGATGCATTTTTAGAAGTGAACGTTGTTCTTAAAACACAGGTCATTCAACTACAGTCGGTTACGGTCAAAGCTGGAAAAGAAGACCCGGCCTACACCATCATGCGCAAAGCCATTGCGAAAGCCAAGTACCACACCCAGCAACTTGATAGCTACACTGCCAAGGTATACATAAAAGGCAAAGGCCAGCTAAAAGACTACCCCTGGCTCGCCAAAAAGGCCCTTGAGAAAGAAGGCATCACAAAAGACCGGGTTTTTATTTCAGAATCAGTAAGCGAAATCAAGTACACACGGCCAAACAAATTTGAAGAGAAGGTAATAGCTGTCTACACCAACGGCAATAACCGAAACACATCTCCCAATGCCTATGTGTTCGGCAGCTTGTATGAACCTGAAATTGCAGAGACTGTATCACCGCTTTCGCCCAAGTCATTTTCTTACTACAAGTTTGAATACCTCGGCTCATTTAAAGACCGCACGTATGAAGTCAGCAAGATAAAAGTCACACCCCGATCAAAAGGAGATAACGTTTTTGATGGATTGATTTTTATTGTCGAAGACTGGTGGAGCATTCACAGTGCTGATCTCAATGTTACCAAGCTGGGCATAAAGTTTCACGCAAAGTCAATTTACAATCCCATTGAAGACAAGGCTTGGCTGCCGGTGTCGCAGCAGTTTTTTGTTGATGGCAAAGTATTTGGCTTCGAGTTTGTAGCCGACTACCTCGCTACAGTGAAAGATTATAAAATTAAGTTGAATCCCGCCTTGCCACAA